>NZ_JAVRCI010000012.1:0-122284 GCF_034530835.1 Nostoc sp. DedQUE12b
AATCCACCTCAGAACTCCGTTCATCCACCTTTGAACTGGATGAATCCACCTCAGAACTCCGTTCATCCACCTCTGAACTGGATGAATCCACCTCAGAACTCCGTTCATCCACCTTTGAACCGGATGAATCCACCTCAGATACTCGTTCATCTACCTTTGAACCTCAAATTTCCCAATCCCCAATCTCCAAAATCGGCATCCTTTTCTACCGCGCTCATTATTTAGCGGGGAATACTAAAGTAATTGATGCTTTATGCGAAGCTTTGGTAGAGAAAAATTTACAACCAGTGCCAGTATTTGTTTCTTCATTACGTGAACCAGATGTGCAAGTTGAGTTGAGTGAATTTTTTCAACCTAAAGAAGCCGAATCAATCGCTGTGCTGCTAAATACCACTAGTTTTTCTCTAGCACGCTTGGAAAGCGAAACACCCCAAACCGAACTTTGGCAAAAATTAGATGTGCCTGTGTTGCAGGTAATCCTCAGTGGCGGCTCGATTGAGCAGTGGGAGTCACAGTTTCAAGGGCTTTCTCCCCGCGATATTGGGATGAATGTGGCGCTACCAGAAGTAGATGGGCGGATTATTACTCGTGCTGTGTCTTTTAAAGCATTGCAAACTCGTAATCCCCATTTAGAGACAGATGTGGTAATTTATGAACCAGTGAGCGATCGCATCAAATTCGTTGCTAAACTAGCAGCAAATTGGGCGCGTCTTCGTTCCAAACCATCCCAAGAACGTCGAATTGCCCTGATTCTGGCAAACTACCCCAACCGCAATGGCCGCCTTGCCAATGGTGTAGGACTCGACACCCCAGCTAGTTGTGTACAAATCCTGCAAGCTTTACATCAAGCTGGGTATGAAGTAGAAAATCCACCTGCTCAAGGAGATGAGTTGATTCAACGGCTGACAGATGGCGTAACCAACGATCCAGAAGGTAGAGAATCGCTTCCGGTACACCAAAGTGTTTCTTGGGAAGAATACCAAGAATATTTCGCTTCATTAGCGCCAGCAGTGCAGCAAGGTATTAGTGAAAGGTGGGGAAATTTAGAGCAGGAAAGCAATCAAGAATTATTCCCCTCTGCCCCCCGGTCACTGAGCGTAGCCGAAGTGCTGCCCCCCTGCCCCCCCGCCTCTATCCCCGTTCCCGGAATTCAACTCGGCAACGTCTTTGTGGGAATTCAGCCAGCAAGGGGTTATGATAATGACCCCAGTTTGAATTATCATGCGCCGGATTTAGAACCAACTCATGCTTATTTAGCTTTCTACTATTGGGTTAGAGAAACTTTTGGTGCTGATGCTGTAGTTCATGTAGGGAAACACGGAAATCTAGAATGGCTACCAGGTAAAAGTGTGGCTTTATCGAGTAATTGTTATCCAGAAGTGGCTTTTGGCGCACTTCCCCACCTGTACCCGTTTATTGTCAACGATCCTGGCGAAGGTTCCCAAGCCAAACGTCGCGCTCAAGCGGTGATTATAGATCACCTAACACCGCCAATGACTCGCGCGGAACTCTACGGTTCTTTGCAACAGTTAGAAAATTTAATTGATGAGTATTATGAAGCCGACAGTTTAGATCCTTCGCGTTTACCAGTGATTCGCGATCGCATCCACGAACTGGTAATCAAAGAAAATCTCCATCTAGATTTAGGAATCCAAAATGAAACAGAAATTTTTAAGTCTGAATCTTTAATTTTGAATTCTATCGGTGGCTATCTGTGTGAATTGAAAGAAGCCCAAATCCGCGACGGGTTACACATTTTCGGGCAATGTCCCCAAGGAAGGCAGTTGCGAGATTTAATAGTAGCGATCGCTCGCATCCCCAATCGCCATTCTTCAGGTATTACCCGTGCGATCGCTCAAGATTGGGGACTAGATTTCGACCCTCTCACAGCCGATTTGTCAATGCCTAGTGGTGAATACTCAATAGTCAATGGCACAGAATGCCGCACCCTCGGTGATATCGTCGAAGTCCTAGAAGAACACGCCGCTCTCCTAGTAGAACAACAACTAATAAATCAAAATTCTTCTTGTAGAGACGCGATGAATCGCGTCTTAGCTGGAGAGGGAGACGCAACGAATCGCGTCTCTACCTGGATACACGATCGCCTACTCCCAGCTTTACAAAAAACCCACGAAGAAATCACCCATTTATTACACGGACTCGATGGCGGATATGTCCCAAGTGCCCCATCTGGCGCACCCACGCGCGGCCGCCCAGAAGTTCTACCAACAGGGAGAAACTTTTATTCTGTCGATATTCGCGCCATTCCCACCGAAACCGCTTGGGATATCGGTAGAAAAGCTGCTGAAACTCTCGTTGAATATTACACTCAAGAGCATGGCGAGTATCCCAGAACACTAGGCTTATCAATGTGGGGAACAGCCACCATGAGAACAGGCGGTGATGATATAGCCGAAGCCTTAGCTTTACTCGGAGTCCAACCTGTGTGGGATGGTGCAGCACGGCGAGTAGTAGATTTTGAAATTTTGCCCTTAACAATTTTGGGGCGTCCCCGTGTAGA
Organism: Nostoc sp. DedQUE12b; assembly: GCF_034530835.1. Classification (NCBI taxonomy): domain Bacteria; kingdom Bacillati; phylum Cyanobacteriota; class Cyanophyceae; order Nostocales; family Nostocaceae; genus Nostoc; species Nostoc sp. DedQUE12b. Next base: position 2,522 of record NZ_JAVRCI010000012.1, read on the forward strand.
TGTCACCTTGCGAATTTCGGGATTCTTCCGAGATGCTTTTCCCAACTTAATTGACTTATTCGATCAAGCAGTATCAGCAGTAGCAGACTTGAATGAACCGCCAGAACAAAATCCCTTAGCAGATGCAGTTCGCCAAGAGACTGAATTGTGGACAAGCCAAGGATTAACTTTAGAAGAAGCAGTGGTGCGATCGCGCTATCGTATCTTTGGTTCTCGCCCAGGTGCTTACGGCGCCGGACTCCAAGGTTTAATCGAATCCCAAAACTGGACAGATGACGAAGATTTAGCCCGTGCCTACATTAACTGGAGTTCTTACGCCTATTCTTCGGGAGCAGGGGAGCAGGGGAGCAGAGGAGCAGAAATTCTTCCTAACTCCCAATCCCCAATCCCTACTCCTAACTCCTCACTCCTAACTCCTAACTCCCCACTCCCCTCCCCCGAAGCCTTCGAGCAACGTTTGTCTCAAATGCAAATTGTCCTGCACAATCAAGATAACCGCGAACACGATCTACTCGATTCTGATGATTATTACCAATTTCAGGGTGGCTTAACAGCAGCGGTGCGTTCTCTACAGGGAAAAAATCCCCAAACCTATTTTGGAGATAATTCTATACCTGCACAACCACGTGTTCGTCAACTGAAAGAAGAAATTGCACGAGTGTATCGTTCTCGCGTAGTTAATCCCAAGTGGATTGCAGGAGTAATGCGCCACGGATACAAGGGAGCCTTTGAAATGGCGGCGACAGTAGATTATCTATTTGCCTACGATGCAACCGCAAAATGTGCTGAAGATTATATGTATCAAGGTATAGTAGATGCTTATTTACTTGATCCAGTTGTTGTAGAATTTATTCAGCAAAAAAACCCTTACGCACTGCGTGATATTGCTGAAAAATTATTAGAAGCACACAAGCGCAATTTATGGGAGGATGTAAATATAGGAACATTAGAAGCTTTGAGGAACCTAGTACATCAAGCTGAAGCAGTTATCGAAGAAAAATCAATGGTGTAGGAAACAAATATGGAAAATCTTGCGTATTTGCACCTAGCTTTCGCCTACGAAGACAGCACACCCAGTGAATTGGTCTCCCTCAGTTCCTTGTTTAAGGACGCAGCTGCACCAGACTGGAAAAGGCTTTCAGGTAGGGCTTGGAAGTATATGTTGCCCCTTGCTCTGTCTTTATCTATTCTTGGCGCCCTCAGCAGCGTCATGGCACTAGAAAAAGGCGATCAAGGCCCTTCTGTCAGAAATCTACAACAAAAGTTGAGAACAGCAGGTTTTTACCAATCTTCTGTTACCCAAGTATATGACGCACCCACACAAGAAGCTGTGCGGCGCTTCCAAAAGGCCGCTGGCTTACCAGTGGATGGCATTGTTGGAGCAAGCACTCTGCAAAAATTAGAAAGTTGGCAGGCCAAAAAGGCCACAACTAGGACTACACAAGCTCAAAGAACCGCTGCTGTAGGCGCACAAGCCAAAAAGTCCAGCACTGATAGTTCAGCCACCAGCAAACGCCGCAATCCTAACTACCTTGCTAAAGGGGATGAAGGTGAAGATGTCAGAGCTTTGCAAGAACGGTTAAGAGTCGCAGGCTTTTATTACGGAAACGCCACAGGCATATTTGGCCCAATTACCGAAGAAGCTGTCAAACGGTTCCAAGATTCTTACAAATTAAGCGTTGACGGTGTTGTTGGCCCAGCAACATTAGGTAAATTGCCGGGAGTAGGCATCGGTGATGGAGAAGAGGCTCCCAAAAAGGTAGTCAATCGAGACAAACTTCGTGTAGGCGATCGCGGTGAGCCAGTTAGAATTGTTCAAGAACAATTGATCCAGGCTGGATATTTAGAGGGAGAGCCAAATGGCTACTATGGTCCCTATACTGCTGATGCTGTGAAGAGATTTCAGGCAGCTAATTTCTTAGCAGCAAGTGGTGTTGCTGGCCCAACTACACGAGCTAAGTTATATAGCTCAGTTAATACTGCTAGCAAAAGCGAATTTAATACCTTAGAAATTCAAACCCGACTACGGGAGCGGGGTTTTTATAAAGGCAAGCTCAATGGTGTGATGGCAGATGACACCAAAAAAGCGATTAAACAAGCCCAAGAATTCTACGGGATTAGTCTTAAGGATCTTAAGAGCGGACGCTTTTAACATCCGCTTTGGTGTCGTTAGTATCAGTTCCCAACTGGTTGCTTGCCTCCAGTAACAGCAAATTACGAACTGCTCAGATTCCATTTATTTGGTAAATTTGAGTAGTTTCGTCTTATTTATCCACCCAAGTGCTAAAGCGGCATCAGCGCTCGTTGGCACTTGGGACACACTGCATGGATGGTCATTTGACAATCTAAGAGGTGAAAACCTTCTTTTTGAGCGGTTTTTGACCCAATTTTTAAAATTGAATCATTTTTAAACTCAATAGTTGAGTTGCATCGAACACAAATTAAGTGATGATGGTGATGAGGATAGGGCTGGTTGATCTCATAATGCTTATGTCCCTCGCCCAGTTCTAATTCCCGTAAAATTCCCATCCTTGCCATCAACTTCAAAGTCCGATAAATAGTTGACAGACTGATCCCTTCACCATCAGTTTCGAGCCGATGATAAAGATCCTCCGCACTCAGATGTTCACCTTGCGGAAGTTCTTGAAAAATGTGTAAAATTGTTTCGCGCTGGGGAGTTAATCGCCAGCCTCGTTCGTTCAGTTCTGCCTTGAGTGAAGTAGTTGTGTAGACAGTCATACTAATAGTTCTCAACAAAGCTTGTTAGTTGAGAATATAACAAATCTTGGGAGCAATTTGCAACAATCATTGCCTATTGAGAATTCTTACTAAATATTTAAGAACAATTCATCAAATCTTGAGCAAAATTCAAGTAATCAGCTGTAGTGCATTTAATTTGCATACAGCTAATATTTAGGATACTTGTAACGATTGCATCCCTTGACTTTGGATTTTGCATAAGTTAAATTTGAATTCTTAGTTGCTCCCCACCTTCAAGATATCTGAGCAAAGATTGGGGAAAACTTTTATACAGCTTAATGCTAATTATTTGCTGTAAGCCGATAAGAGGCTTTTGACCTATGAATAAAATCACTCTTTTGTTCCTAGTCATTTGTCAAGTGTAGTTTTCTAATGACAAATGACTAATACTTCGGCTTCTCTACGAGACGCTACGCGAACGCTCAGTACAAGTGACAAATGACTAACTTAGAGACTCCAAATAGTCGCGGATGAGGTTGCGGCGCTTGGGTTGACGTAGCTTTTGCAAAGCCTTAGATTCAATTTGGCGGACTCGTTCGCGCGATAAGTCAAGAGCGCGACCAATTTCTGCTAAAGAATAAGGATGACCATCTGCCAAACCAAACCGCATCAGAATTACATCGCGCTCCCGGCTAGTCAAATCTGACAGCAGATGATGCAAATCTCTTTGTAAAGATTCTCGCATTAACATCTCTTCTGGAGTTACACTGTCAGTTTCGAGTAATTCGCCTAACTCAGTGTCTTTATCTTTTCCTACCTTGGTTTCCAAAGAAACGGAGCGAGGAACCCGCAACAAAACTTCTCGCACTTGAGTTGGTGTCATCTCTAACTCTGTTGCTAAATCTTCTAGAGTTGGGGTGCGACCTTTTTCTTGAGCAATTTTGCGTTGAGCCTTTTTGATTTTGTTTAACTTTTCGGTGATGTGAACCGGTAGGCGAATCGTGCGACTAGAAGTAGCGATCGCCCGTGTAATACCCTGACGAATCCACCAGTAAGCATAGGTACTAAAGCGATAACCCTTAGTTGGGTCAAATTTTTCTACAGCTCGCTCCAAACCTAATGTACCTTCTTGGACTAAATCCAATAATTCCAAACCACGATTTTGATACTTCTTAGCAACAGACACAACTAAGCGAAGATTCGCCTTAATCATGTGTTCTTTTGCTTGGAGTCCTTGGGACTGAACTTGCTCCAACTCTTCTACAGTCAACTTGGCGATTTCAGCCCAGCGACGTTTGCCATTTGCCAAAGTCGGCCTAAGATCGGATAAAACTATATCAGCAGTAGCAGCCCATCTTTCCAAAGACGGCCGATGTCCCAGTTCCGAAGTAAGACGTTCTTGAACTTCAACTAACCGAAGATAGGGCGTAATCACTTCATCCCCTTCCTTGGCGGCCTTAGCAAGTACTATCCGCATCCGCAAGTAGCGTTGGACTTTTTGAGCTTCTGAAACCTCTTCATCGCGCCCCAACAAGCGAACCCGACCAATTTCTTGAAGATATAGACGTACTAGGTCTGTACTCCGACGGTTGGTACTAGCAGCAGCAAAGTTAGCATTGTCAACAGAAGCTAGCTCTAGCTCCTGTAAATCATCTACCGATAACTCACTGTCATCAACCGTGAGATCCGAGTCCAAAGCCTGGCTAGACTTTTTGGTGTTGTAGGGGGCGTCTGCATAAAAAGATGTTGCTGGCATAAGATCGTCTCAATGGCTCCAGGTAACAATAGATTTCGGTCAGCTTAGATTACGGTCAGCTATTCAACTGTTGCTATTGTTCCCGCGATTAACGATGAACTAACATGGTTGAACGTTCCCTTACAATTTTTTTAGAAATTAACTGTAAGGGTTTTATTGGATACAGGATTACTGAACTTAATCGGCTGCTAAACTTTTGATTAAACCAATAGCTATTTAAATCCACAGCTAGGTTTGCAATATTTCAACTACTTAGTTAATATTTCAACCTTGATGGTTTTTTGATAGTAACTTTTGTAACACAGTATAAACATCCTTCAGTGAATGTCATCTTTATAATTGGCATAGTCACATTTACATGGCTGCAAAAGTAATATCCTGACGATTTGTCAATTTTTTCTCAGGATTATTCAGGTATAAGTAGAACTAATAGATATTGAGGAAGTGATTAGCATTAACAGCAAAAATTCTCTCGACACGGAGATAGAAAATGCGGATAAATTATCAAACACCCTCTCCGTGTACCTGCGTCGTCTTGTATGTGAGTATTGACGTGCCAATTTCAACTTGACAGACTACTAACTAGTAGCCCATCAAGCTAAGGAAAGCCTGGTATGTAGTAAGCACTTCAGTGCTTAATATAAGGACTAAAGTCCTTACTACAAACTTATTTACGCAGCATAGTTGACTTAATAAACCACTAACTAGTAGTTGTACTCTGGCTTGATATCTCGCAACATCAGTTCATCAAGTGCTTGTCCGGGTGTGATTTCGCCTTGAAGTAACCGATAAACTTGCTCGGTAATTGGAACTGCGATGTTTTGTTGCTTGGCTCGTTGCATCAAAACTCGGCAAGTATTCACTCCTTCAGCAGTTCCTTGTAAATTTGCGAGAGTTTCTGTAAGTGACTTACCGCCAGCTAGCTGATAGCCGACTTGGTAATTGCGACTTAAGGGACTATTGCACGTTGCTAACAAATCTCCTAGACCCGATAAACCATAAAATGTTTCCGTCTTTGCACCCCAGTTGTTGCCGATGCGAACCATTTCTGTAAGTCCACGGGTAACTAAAGCAGCTTTGGCATTGGTTCCCAGCTGTAAACCATCGCACACACCAGCTGCGATCGCAATCACATTTTTCAGTGTTCCTCCCAGTTCTACCCCCAAGGGATCGGGATTCGTATATACCCGGAAACGATGAGAAGAAAATACTAACTGCACTACTTCCGCAGCCGTGGGAATATTACTGGCTACCACGCTGGCTGCTGGTAATTCCATTTGAATTTCTTTTGATAAATTAGGCCCAGACAAAACAACTACTGGATGGTTAGGGAATGTTGTCTGCCAAATTTGTGACGGCGTGCAGGTAGTTTGAGGATCTAAGCCTTTCGTCGCTGTCACAAAAATTGTCTCTGGAGAAAGGGGGAAAGACTGGACTTGGGAAGCAACATCTCTCACACCAATCATCGAGATAGCAGACAGGACTATTTGGACATCTTTTAAAACTACTTGAAGACTTTGGGAACCTTGACGCGACCACACACGCACCTGATGACCATTCGCTGTGGCGAGATTTGCTAGAGATGCACCCCAAGCACCTGCACCCAGAATTGCAACGGAAAGTTTTGTGTTGGAGTACATCTGCTCACTCATAACTCCTAATTTCTAACTCCTAACTTTTGAGCGTGGGTAACGTTCCATCAACTCCCTAACTTGTTCTGCATGATATGAGCTTCTTGTCAATGGTGAAGAAACAACTTGTAAAAATCCGATTTCTTCACCGAATGCCTTCCAGTCAGCAAATTGTTCTGGATTGACAAATTCGTTTACCTGCAAGTGTTTTTGACTGGGTTGGAGATATTGCCCAATGGTCAAAATGTCGCAATCGACAGTTCGCAAGTCTTGCATAACTTGGCGAATTTCTGCGTCAGTTTCACCGAGTCCAACCATGATGCCAGATTTGGTGTATGTGCTAGGAGAAAGTTGACGAGTGCGTTGCAATAATTCTAATGTGCGATCATAGTTTCCTTGGGGACGCACCCGGCGATATAGGCGTGGAACAGTTTCGGTATTGTGGTTTAATACTTCTGGTGCAGCCTCTAGAATTAACTCTAGAGCATTCCAATTACCGCATAAGTCAGGAATTAGCACCTCAATTGTGGTGTTGGGTGAAACAGAGTTAACTGCATCAATACACGCCATAAACTGAGATGCACCACCATCAAGCAAGTCATCTCGATTTACAGAAGTGATTACTACATGATTAAGGTTCAGGCGGCGAACAGCTTCCGCCAGTCGTGTAGGTTCTGTGGGGTCTAGTGGTTTGGGTTTTTTCTCAAAATCAATATCGCAATAGGGACAAGCGCGTGTACAAGCGGGGCCCATAATCAAAAACGTGGCAGTCCCAGCGTTGAAGCATTCACCAATATTCGGACAGGACGCTTCCTCGCAAACTGTATTGAGGGCTAAATCCCGCAAAATTTCTTTAACGTTACCGATGCGTTCACGCTGAGGTGCTTTCACCCGCAACCAGTCTGGTTTTACAGTCACAATCCGCTTTTACCACTAGAGTTATACAAATTTAATCCTAGCAAGCAAAGCCTTTAGTGAAGCGATCGTATATAGATGTAATTCTGCTATTTGGCACAGATTATGATATTCTTGATTTACAATGCCATTTTTATGGCGGGATGTGGCGCAGCTTGGTAGCGCACTTCGTTCGGGACGAAGGGGCCGCTGGTTCGAATCCAGTCATCCCGATTTGTTTTGTAGAGCGACAAATTATTTGTCAAATGCTCTCCTATGAACTTAAATATAGCTGACTTTCTTTGAGTTTAAGCAGTACTGCCCGAAGTCGTGTATTTAGAGGTTTCAATCCCTAATAGGGATTTTAGCTAATTGCTATCGGACAACAATTGGAACACTTGGCGGAATTTAGAAGTTTCAATCCTTAATAGGGATTTTAGTTGATTGCGATGTGAGTTCCGCTTTTGAATCGTTGACCAAGTTGTTTCAATCCCTAATAGGGATTTTAGTTGATTGCGATCGCAGGCGTCTGAAAGCCCTGTCTTATTTGGTTTTCAAGGTTCAATAGCGCGAATGCGAAAATCATAACATAAGGACTCGGAATTGTGCTAACCATAAATAGCTGAAAGTCAGTTTATATAAGGTGCGCGGATGGTTTTAAGATGCTGCACAACTTTCAAAGTCTTGCAGATACGGCAATCTAGCCATTTTTGTCCTAACCCCTTTACCAACACCTACCCATTCGCGCATTTAGCAAAAAAACTAGTCTAATTACTTAAAAGTTTTCCTTAGCAGCTAACATCTGTAAAATCTTTTCTACATGATCCAACTCTCCAACGATGCGCCGAATTGGATGAGGCCAAACCTTGACAAGGGTAGGAGTTGCAGAAACCTGATTTAGTTCTGCTTGTTCTGGATGACTTAAAACATCAATTACCTTCAGAGTATAAGGGTGTCCGAGCGATCGCTCTAACAATTCGTGTAAATTTTGCAGAATGCGTTCAGTAGAACTGCTATGTCCGGCAACAAATAAGCGGAGAACATAGCCTTGTGTGATGGCTTCTTTTTTTTGTACTATTACTGGTTGGTGATATTTTGGTACAGGTTCAGAAAGGTCTAGACGGACAATTAAATCGTGATCCTCCCAAAGCTGCCCAAATGACGAACGATAGGTTGTTAATACCATGCGATCGCACAATCCTTCTTGCCAAGGAGCTGCTTGCCATACTAATTCCCCTGTGCCAAAAACAGCATTAAGCAAAGTTTGGTGCCTAATTACAGCCGGATAAGCTTCAGCAAAAGTTCGCACTTGTTGAGTGCGCGGATCTAACCAATTGTCAATAGTTGCAGTATAACAAGGCACTAGAAAGTGTGGTGGCTCTGGTAAATCTAGGATTTCTTGCAAAGCCGAGCACAAATGCAAATGCCATCGACCTTGCTTGCTAGGGTCGATGCAGTAAATTAAATCTCCTCCAGGTGTAAATAGCGCAATGCCTTTAAATAGCTGGGGTGTAGATAGTTTATTTGTCGTCAAGTTATTCACAGAGGTTAGGGAACTAAAAGTAAAAATTCTCTCTTTTACCTTTTACCTTAGCTATAACCTCAACCAGGATTGCAAAGATATTTGGGATTTGGGTACTGGGAGATGAGGGAACGGGGGGAGCAGAGGAGAGAAGGGGAACAAGAGAGACTTGTCTCCCCCCTCTTCCTTGTCTACCTTGTCTCTTCTCCATGCCCAATGCCCAATCTTAAACTCGACCTCGGAGAAACTGCGCCATTTCGTTAGGAGTTGGTGACATTTCCAAAGCAGTTTCTTCGGTGATTCGTCCGTCTTGATAGAGATTGAGCAGTGACTGATTCATCGTAATCATGCCGTCAAAGCCGGCTTGTTTCATCAGTTCGCCAATTTCATCATACTTACCATCTTTGATCCATTCTTTAATCGCCTCAGTATTGATCAGCACATCGTGGAAGGCAGCCCGCTTACCGTCAGTTGTGCGACACAAACCTTGAGCAATTACTGCCACTAAAGACTCAGAAATTGCCACCCGCATTGCATCCTGCTCATCACCAGAATAGAGGTTGAGAATCCGCTCAATGGTTTTGACCGCACTATTGGTGTGCAGGGTTCCCATGACTAAGTGACCTGTCTGAGCGGCTTTTAGGGCGGTGTTAACTGTTTCCTTGTCCCGCATTTCCCCTACCAGAATCAAATCTGGGTCTTCCCGCAAGGCTGCTTTCAAAGCGTTGTCAAATTTCCGGGTATGCATTCCCACTTCCCGCTGTTTGACTAAAGACTTGCGGCTTTGATGAACAAATTCTATCGGGTCTTCAATGGTGATGATATGCTTGGCCATCTCCTTATTGATGTAGTCAATCATCGCTGCCATTGTGGTGGACTTACCAGAACCAGTGGGCCCTGTCACCAGAATTAAACCTTTATGGTGATGACATATATCCCGAAAAACTGGAGGTAATCTCAACTGTTCCATAGTTAAGATTTTTAGCGGAATCAACCGCAACACCATTGCAGGCCCTTTGAGGGAGCCAAAAACATTTATCCGCACGCGAGCAAATTCGTACTGAGTTGCTCCGTCAAATTCTAAGGATTCTTCAAAGCGCTGAATTTCTCCCTCACTCATCACCTCCCGCAACCAACTCATAAAAGTTTCTTTATCTGTTTCTGGATAATCTCCTGATTGAATTTCTCCTCGGCTGCGGAAGCGGGGTGGTTCACCTACACCCAAGTGCAAGTCAGAATATCCCTGATCGTAAGCTTCTCTGATTAACTTCTCCAAAGTTACTTCTGGATTGTTGTTTTGAGGGCGAACTGAATTAGGTATTGGCGGTGGACTACCCGGACGATGACCTGAAACAGGCGGATTAGTGCCCCTATCCATTGACATATCGAGTGTTTGTGTCATCTGCCGCTGCGTACTAAAGGTTGGCGTTGGCGGTGGTGGTGGCGGCATTGGTGGCAAATTACGTGCGGCAGCAGAGTTAGAATTTAAGGGAGACTGTGATTCTGTCATATATCTTCACATTTGGCAGTTAATAAAGTTGAATTAACGAGAAGTAAAGTCACTTGCTTTGATGACTTTTGGAGAATGCTTGTCTGCAAGCCTTAGCGGTGATAGAAGGCGATTGAAACTCTAGAACCACGGTCAATCTATTTCATCCACCTCAATTGGTATCTTTTATTTCCTAAAATTTCACTACTCAGAATATTTAGATAGATTATTTAACCCATCTAAACTGGTTTAACACACGTAAGGACTTAAAAGACCTCAGTAAATACACATTGATTAAAAAGTATTTTTTAATGCTTTGATTTTAAAGTAAATATTCTCATGACTTAGATGAGAAATTTATCTCAAGTCTGGGCATGAATTGCCAGCAATTAACAGTACAAATACTGGGCAGTTCATTTATTCAGCCCGTCTAGGAATTATGAGAAAGACTACTAATTTTTATAAGAAATGTTAAGTTGAGTAGGGGCAAGATGCTGGGGATCGAGGTTGAAAGGTGATACCTTTTAGGTTCTATACCTGAAGGTAGATGCAGCAAACAAGTTTTTTTAATAGATATAAACTTGACTTTATATCCATAATTACAAAAAACTAACTGTGAACTTTAGTAAACAAATGCTCATTTTTCCAATTAGTTTTTATATACTGGATTTCACTGAAACAATTCAGTTTGCTCGTGAAAAGCGAGAAATTACTGAAATTAAAATTTGTTGTGTATTTTTGGGAGGAAAAGTCATGGTTTCTGCTCAAAGCTCTAATCAAGGAAAGACCTACTCCTTGTTGATGATTAAAAGCTTTTTAATATGGACTTTTACATTAGCAGTATGTTTGTTGGTTGTGGGTTTTCCACTAGTTGTCTTAATGGCTACGGTCGGATGTCTGTTGTCGATTATCTTGCAATCTGTGATGCCTGTTAGTGCAGTTTTGCTTGTAGCAGGCGCTCTAATAATGTTTAATGTCATGGCAGTTGTATTGGCTGCGGGTGTGCTAACTGTTAAGGGAGTTCATCCTAGTGAAGTTAAATGGTTAAGCTGGCTGCATGGAGAGGCAGACCAAATGCAGGCTACTGTTTACGCTGCTTGCCCTCTAACTTGTGAAATTAAATAGTTATTACAGGTTAATAAGACAAACAGTGCGTCTGCCCGGTTAAGCCGGGTTTTTTCATGGTTTTTATAATTTGAACTTTTAAATAGTCATTACAGTTAATTAGAGGATATTTGAAAAATCATGATTGATGTATCAAATATTTTTACCCCACCCTAACCCTCCCCTTATAAAGGGTAGGGAACCGGATTTTCTTGTTTGCCCCTTTATAAGGAGGGATTAAGGGGGGTAATAATTCGATTAAAATCACAACATACCACATTTTCAAACATCCTTTTAGATAAACAATACATTTGCCCGGTTAAGCGGTTTTTTTTATATCTTGTGTGATTTATCTATTAATATTTATGGTTTATGTAATCCCTCTTTTGTTACTTTAGGAAAAGAAAAATTAGCAAGAAATTCAACTAGCTATAGGGAAACTGACTGGACTCGCCCGAAAATTATTCATGAAGTTAATTAATTTCAAAAAGCAACGTTTCAGGCCAGGAATATTAAATACTGTGAGCCAAGGTTGAATCAAACAGTAAAAAATATAGGGTTGAATAATCAATCTCAGGTTATTTAAGGCACTCTTCCATGTAGTGCCAGACTCCCAATAAGGATGTTGGCTATAGTGAAGAAGATTAGATTCAGTGTGTGACGAAAATTCTGAAGTAGATGTTGTGCTTGATTGTTGATTAAGCTGAAAGTAGGTGGCTTGAACGCTGACTAAAAGATAGGCGCTAAAAATTATTTCCCACCAGCGTTCAATACTTTCATAATCAGTCAAACGAAAATCAGCCCAACCCAGTTCGTTTTTGACTTGTTTAAAACCATATGTTAACCACAGCCTAATTTCTCTTAACTTTTTGATATCCCACTGCGCATCTCTCAAAAAATGATGTAGTGTTTGGCTATCCTTTAGCCCCACTGTTTTAGCTATTTCTGGCAGAGATTTTCGTGAAATTTCTGAAAGTATTCTCAAATGTAAAAATTTGAAAGCTTCAAAATGCCTCACATCCTCAAATACTGAATAATAGTGTTGGCAATAGTTATCTATGAAAGCAACTGTGTTTACTGCCTGTCTACGCGGTGTAACCATTCCTGTTACTTACTTTTTCCAGCTTGCCTCCTGATTATACTCTCCCCGTAGTAACAAAAGAGGGATAAGTAGATAAACAAAAATATTTACAGCCATTACGATTGCCATGCTTCGCTCGCAATGACAACTAATTACCTGAACTTGGGATAATGCGAGCCTGTATAATTTTATGATGATGGTGCGTCACTAAATAGCCTGTCATAGCGATCGCTCTTGCTCTAAGAAATTGTGATCGCTCTTGCATCACTAACCTTAATTTTGCGCCAACCAAGCTTCTAAATCGGTTAAACCCGAAAAATCAAGTAAAGCCTCAGTCAAATCATCCAACTGTGTTGAATCTAAAGCTTGAATTTTCAATAATTGTGCAGGTGGAACAGTTCCAACCTTACGGCGAAGTAATCGCATAACAATCGATAAAGCTTTTTCCTGCTGAATATCCTGATAAATTACAGACTCACGCATAGCATTACTAACCTTGATTTTGCGCTAACCAAGCTTCTAAATCGGTTAAACTCGAAAAATCAAGTAAAGCGTCTGCTAAATCATCCAACTGTGTTGAGTTTAAAGCTTGAATTTTCAATAGCTGTGCAGGTGGAACAGTTCCGACTTTACGGCGAAGTAATCGCATAACAATCGATAAAGCTCCTTCCTGCAAAATATCCTGGTAAATTACAGACTCGCGCATAGGATCACTCCGTAATAACCTTTTAATCAGTTCCTTGTTTAATACTAGCCCAGCTAACACTGCCGTTGACGCAGCAATATTACTTTGTGTTCGAGTGTCGTTTATTTGCTCGATAGCTTCTGCAACTTGTTGTAATGTTCGCGTTTTATCCTCAGTTTGACTGAGGGTTGCGAACGGTAACAAGCCAGGAGTATTTAAAAATATCTCGCTGGGTTGTTCCCAAAGACGAATAACTCCAAATTCATGACGGGTATTTTCTAAAACAAAAGCTGTTTGTTGGACTAATTCGGATGTGGTGGGTTGCAGGTAAATGACAACTTGATGCATCCGCTTTCGGGGAAATCTGCGATACACTCTTAAGCGATAATCAGTCATCCGAAAGGGAATTTCGGCTTTTGCTTCGGTTTGGAATTCGATATGCAGGACAATTTCATCTGACTGTAACAGAATTAACGCATCTGCTCGAATCGGTTCGAGGGATAATTCTGATGGACTGAGTTGGGTGAGTGCAATAGATTCACCAAGTAACCAAGTAGCGAAATCGGCTGAATATGACTCTGCTAAAAAGCGACAGACGTTATCAAACATAGACAGGTATTATATCAGCGAGGTCTTGTCTGTCACAAAGAGATTTTAGTAATGAGCGATATCAACGACGGGCTACGCCTACGCCCAAAATTGAAATAAAGCGATCGCCCGTATGATTTTATGATGATAGTGCGGTGTCTACAATGGGCTATTCGGTGACGCCCTATCATTTGCTAGACACAAGGAACAAGCAAAGCTTTATAACAAAAATCATGAGTTTGTCAACAAAAATCACGAGTTTGTCAATGAAAATCACGAGTTTGTCAATGAAAATCATGAGTTTGGTGACGACAGCTTATATATTTACGTGCGTAGGCGTAGCCCGTCGTAGACATCGCTCTTGCTGTAATCTGATAAATTGCATTACCGAACAGCCCGTCATAAACATCGCCCATTCATCACCAACACTACAAATACTTCTGCAACAATAACCCTAACTTTTCCTTCGTCGCTGCTGGTGCTTTATCCAACTGAGTCAAAATCGCATACTGCAACGCCGAATGCGCCTCACTGGTTGGCGGATTTTCACTCAAGCGCCGCACAGTTTCTTGAATCACCTTTTGAGCATTCACAGCATTCCGCAGCAAATTGCCAATTACCAATTCCACCGTTACACTGTCATGGTCTGGATGCCAACAATCATAATCTGTCACCAGCGCTAAGGTTGCATAAGCTATTTCCGCTTCCCTTGCCAACTTCGCCTCTGGTAAATTTGTCATCCCAATGATTATTGCACCCCAACTGCGGTAAAGATTCGATTCCGCTTTAGTGGAAAAAGCTGGCCCTTCCATGCACACATAAGTACCGCCGCGATGGAGAGTAACTTCTGGTAAATTGAGAGATGCGATCGCATCTGCCAATACAGCAGCCAAGTTCTTACAAATCGGATCGGCAAAGGCAATGTGAGCAACAATTCCCTCACCAAAAAATGTTGAAATTCGATTTTTCGTTCTGTCAATAAACTGATCTGGCACCACCATATCAAGTGGTTTCGCCTCTTCTTTCAAGGAACCCACAGCACTAGCTGAAATTAAATACTTCACACCCAATTGCTTCATCGCATAGATATTAGCGCGAAACGGTAACTCAGAGGGTAACAGCGTGTGATTGCGCCCATGACGCGCTAAAAAAGCTACTCGTGTACCATCCAAAGTCCCCAGAATCAAAGCATCAGATGGTGAACCAAAAGGAGTCTCGACTCGCACCTCTTCGACATCTTTGAGGGCATCCATTTTGTAAAGACCGCTACCACCAATAATCCCAATACTAGCTTGAGCCATGATTCTGAACCTGTTTTTTGCTAATCTGCTCAGTTATTTTATCGAAAAGGGGAGTAGCAGAAAACAAAGCGATGTCTACGATGAGATATGCGTAGGCGTAGCCCTTCGGCTGCGCTCAGGAACCACCCGTCGTAGACATCGCATTTCATGCCGCTAACACTATTGAATTATTACCCATTCATTATTTATTCAGGTACAGATAGCAGCAATGCCCAATTATTCGAGCATTAATTAATAATTTTTAGCAATCAAATTTCCGATAATTTTTGGAAATTAAATGCTTCTGATTAACCCTTAAGTCAATTGTCACCATAGTGTATAATCGATGCTTTGTGTATACAAATGTTAATTAAAGACACTCCTACGCACGGAAACAAAGCAAGCGTTATACTTTTGGAAAAAGGCTTATTTTAATCCCTGCTTTTAACATTTTCATAAATCAATGACTCTCAATTTTCGCTTTGCGGTAGTCAGCGACTTACACCTGGCACTTCCTCACACAATCTGGGATCACCCTAGCCGCTTTCATCTGGTAGAAGTAAGTATCTCAGCATTTAAAAGTGTACTAGAACATTTAACACAACTCGATTTAGATTTCTTGTTGTTGCCAGGAGATTTAACCCAGCACGGCGAACCAGAGAATCACGCCTGGTTGCAACAATGTCTAGCCCAGCTACCTTTTCCCGTCTATGTTGTTCCTGGCAATCATGACGTTCCTGTGCTGTTAGCCGATCAGCAATCAATTGCTTTTGCGGATTTTCCCTACTATTACACGAAGTTTGGCTATGACGATCCCCAGCAAATGTACTACATTCGTCAATTGCTGCCTGGAGTTAAGCTGATTGGACTGAATTCTAATTCCTTTAATGATCAGGGGGAGCAGGTAGGGTCTTTGGATGCCAAACAGCTACGGTGGCTAGAAGAGGCACTGGCGGCATCTGGTGATGAATTAGTTTTGGTGATGGTGCATCATAATGTGGTGGAGCATTTGCCCAATCAATCGAACCATCCACTAGCAAATCGTTATATGTTGTCCAATTCAGCAGAACTATTGCAGCTGCTGAGGCGCTACGGAGTCAAGCTAGTGTTTACTGGGCATTTGCACGTTCAGGATATTGCTTACTCTGATGGAGTATACGATATTACCACTGGCTCTTTAGTGAGCTATCCTCACCCTTACCGAGTGCTAGAGTTTCATCGGGATAACCAAGGTAAAGAATCGTTGCAAATTTTATCCCATCGTGTAGAGTCAGTGCCTGAGTTTCCCGACTTGCAACACTCATCGCGACAGTGGATGGGCGATCGCTCTTTTCCTTTCCTAATCAAGCTACTAACTCACTCTCCGTTAAACTTACCGTTATCACAGGCAAAAAAAATAGCTCCTGGTTTGCGCGATTTCTGGGCAACTATTGCCGATGGGGATGCAGTGTTAGATTACCCTCATTTTCCCCCAGAAGTGCGGCGCTATATTCAGACATATAGTGCATCACAGTCTAACTCAGCGATCGCCACTGCTGGAAATTTGACAATGATTGATAATAACAGCACACTTTTGCTGAATAGGAGTTAGAAGGTGATCATCACTCAGCACTCAGCACTCAGCACTCAGCACTCAGCACTCAGCACTCATTACTGATTTTGGCGACAAATTCCAAATGCTGAAGTGTAGGCGTGTAAAAAGGTTCTGCCACCAACAGGGCCGATTTCACCGCCACAGAAAAAACCACCTACAGGAATATCGTTGAGGTAGCGCTGAAATAGTTCAGAATCGAAGTTGGGTTTACCATAAAGTCCTTCGCCTCGTCCCAGACAAGAAAACATTAAAGCAGCTACAGCAGAGGGTTCAGATTCTCGTTGATGTTGATAACTTTGGAGGAGTAATTCTAGGTCTTCAGCAGAGGCTTGGGCATCGCGGAGGTGGAATTGCAGCCTTTGTCCAGGACGAACGCGATCGCCAATTGCGATCGCCCCAGCATTTGGATCGACCCCAAGAATACCACGTATTAAAAAGTCTCCTTGCTGTAAAGCTAGCTTGAATTCATCCATTGCCACACCAACAAAGAGAGAATGCTGTGCTAAAATCCTTTCTTGTTCGCTGAGACTAGCAATCAAATCTCGCAATACTACTAAAGGTACTTTCTCATCTAACTCTAAAATGATATTGCGATCGGCTTTTGTAACTTGTAATGGCTTGCCAATTGGTCGGCATCCTTGGGCGACAATCGTTTCCAAAACAATATTGCCAGTCAAAGCTATACCAACAGTGCCTTCACGATACAAGTTTTGCTGTTCCTCACCATTAGTATCATTACAAAAAAGGGCAACACGGCCACCCATACCTCCACCACTAGCCTGTCCTCCCACGATCGTCGATCCTGGATAAGCAAAATCCAGTCCCTGCAACAAATCGTTGATTCCAGAGGCGAAAGAACTCGACAGCAAGATGAACTGCGGTGTCGGTGATGATGGTACACCGATCAAATCAAGCCAAGCATCTGGTGAACTGTCTAAATCAGGTAATTCTTCAGCAGCAATATGAAAAACTTGAATCTTTACTCCTGGAAGGTGTGCTAAAGTCAAGCTAATAGCTGGTTCAGCTTCCAATTCTTGGGTTTCTCCGGTTACTGTCGTCCCAATTACACCACCACCACTACAGCCAATTAGCACAGGCACAGAAAGTTTTTCAGCTAACAAGGGTAAGAGTCGGGAATACTCACTCGCAAAAGCAGACGAAATGAATACCAGTCCTAGATCCGCAGGTGCTGTTAACGATGAAACAGCTCGTTCTACCACATCTGTAACAGCGGCTTCCAGAGAATGACGGGTTGATAGGGCATTTGCCCACTGCATTTGGTCTGCCATGAGTTTTGAGCTTCTTTCTCTTTTTAGGCTAGTAGATTTTGACTTTTTATTTTGGGAAGAATTGCATCTTACAAGAATTGATGCCAGCCCTTTGTCTCCTCCATCCCAAGAAGCTGGGGTTGTCATTCCCTAATATAGGCATCTAAATATATTGTATGATTATTTATCTATGCTACTAATTCCACAAAATCTTAAAAAATAAAGGTAAATGTACTATAGATACGGTAGCTTGCTGTATTGGTTATAAATCAATAAGCTAAAACACTAACTTATGATCGACTAAATGGTTAGAATGGTTATTAATCAAGCGAAAAACTGCCATTTCTGAACATTTTCTATACTAGTATTAACAACACACAACGAGACTAAAGCTAATGACCAACATCCAAGAAACAGCAAAAGGCGACATCCAAGAGAAAATCCAAGAAGAAGTGGAACAAGCGCGTACTGTCTGTGATATTAACGGTAGCAACTCACCAGAGTGTGCTGCTGCTTGGGATGCAGTAGAAGAATTGCAAGCCGAAGCTTCGCACAAACGCCAAAGCAAGCCAAAAAATTCTCTAGAACAGTATTGTGATGACAATCCAGAAGCAATTGAATGCCGGGTTTACGACGACTAGAAATTGAGGTAACTGGATTTTCTGTTGTTTGGTGAGCAAATAACCAGCATTGAATAAAGAAGACGCCTAGAGTGGAGGACGTGGGAACTCACTAATGCCCTCCACTCGCAAGCGTTTTTCTTAAAACTACCGATTTTAGCCGTGGAAACAAAAAATAAATTCCTTATTTGAATCAATAGGCTTCTTCCAAAGGGATAAGTTGCGATTTTCATAAATTAAACAACCAATTAATTGGCACTAGGGGCGTACAGATGTACGCCCCTATAAATTTATTTTTTTTAATACTCGTGACTTCTAGTCATCCGAGGTTCAATAAACTATTATCAAGAAGAATTCAGGATGAATTGGAGTTTCACTGACTCCTGAATAAAAGGGTTTAATACCCCTGCCTTATTTAGCAGTCTACAATCAGGTAAGAGTATAAAATCACACTTGATTGATTATTTGGACTCCTGACTTCTTTTTTATCTATTGTTTGAGAAAAAATATGGACTATGATATTTGGTTTCGACCTTTCGTCTGGATTGATTACCGACTGGCAGTATTATTCCTAGTAATTATTCCGTTAATTCTTCTAATTTGGGCATTTGTACAAAAAGCAGAAGGCATACAACGCTTATTGGCTATATACTGGCGAGTATCAAGCTTGGTGGCAATCACGATTTACTTAATGATTGCCCAGTATCCAGTTAGCTTTATCTCTGGATTAATAGCTCAGATTTTGATCCCCATTTCGTTGTGGTTCTGGGTAGATATCAACGATGAAATTGAGTATCAAACCAGTGGCGCTTTGAAATTGATTTTTACTTCTTGGCGCTGGGCCACAACTGTTTATTGTTTTTTGGGCGCACTAGCATTTATACCTTTTTTGGGTTGTGCTTTTTCTGGCAATATGCTTAAGACTCCCTATTGTCGTGTCTGGTTTGAGGCTCCGTTACTATTCAAAGAATATTTTCATGCTAACAGTAAGGCTGAGTTCTTAGGTTTTCTTGGCATAACTAGTTTAGTAATTTATGTGCTTTATTTAAGCTATTTTGTCCTTATTAAGCTGGGCAAACAGGGACGCTCGGCTACACCACAGTAACCCTCGCTGTGCCACTTTACTTTTACTATTAAAACAATGAATTCCATTGGTAAGCGACTGGAACAATACACCGCTAAACGCACTAAAGAAGTCCTAATTGTAACGGTGGAAATTGCTGATGAGCAAGATACAATTGCTATTTTCAAAGGCTTTTCCAGTTCTTTAATGCGTCCAACGGCATTTGATGCAGATGTACCAGTCCTACCAGATGGAGCAAACATCCTCAACATTGATCGAGTAGCCAGTCCTTACAATCCTGAAGCACCCCGTTATATTCAACAAGGAATTTCTTGGGAAGCTATGGAAGCTTTATTATTAGAAGTAGGTGTTTGACTAATTACTAATTCGTAATTCGTTCGTAATTTTAGTGTAATTAAGTAAAATGCCTACTGCTGCTCAAGTAGCAAGTTTGTATCGTATTAGCTATCAACTGACGTATATTATGCTTCAACCCATATACCTCATTTGTGTTGATAATCGGACTCGTAATGTATACATCCTTGCTGGGTATGACGAAGAGATTGAATTCCAAATTTTACCCAACGGAGAGTTGTCTGATGAGCCGAATTAATTACGATTCAATGTCAGATGTTGAATTGAAACAGTATTTTCTCAAGCATCGCGGGGATCAAGCTGCTTTTCAAGCATACTTAGACAGGCTTAATCAGCGTCCGCGTAGGATTGTTGCAAGCCCTGACGATCCCGATTTTGATGAGAAGGTTCAAGCAGCAATTCGCCAAAAGCTAGAATCAGCAAGAAGCAGTAGTCAGCAGGCTAACACTGCGTTAGAGCCGACCGATCAAGAGTGATTTGTGAGAGTTAAAGAAAGGTTATCTACTAATTTATGAATTACCACGACATTATTACGATTGAATCTGGAAAACGCAGTGGTAAACCCTGTATCCAGGGAATGCGAATCACTGTTTCTGATATTTTGGAGTGTCTTGCTGGTGGAATGACTGAAGCAGAAATCCTAGAAGATTTTTCTGAATTAACTTCTGAAGATATCAAAGCGTGTCTAGCTTTTGCTGCCGATCGGGAGAAGAAGTTATTTGTGGTATCCCTGTGAAACTGCTTCTCGACGAAAATTTGTCTGATCGAATTATTTCACGAATTATAGATTTGTATCCTGATTCAGTACACGTTAAAACTTTAGGGTTAATCAACACAGACGATGTGCTTATCTGGGAGTACGCAAGAGCCAAAGGTTATCTGCGGCGGCTCAACGATGCCGTTGTGCGGCTTCGTCTTTTAGTGATGCCATAACCATTTATGTAAATTCATTAATGAAAATAAACTCAATTAGTGATATAAAAATATGCAGTCATCTATATACTTTTCCTGACGATAAAACTAAACAGGAAACGTATTATCTAATTTTTGAAATTCTTGTGAATGGTCAGAGGCTAACTGACTTTACATACTACGCAGTGGACTTAAAGGAGTTAATTCAATCTATCGATCGGGACGGTCAATTTTATATCATCACATGTTGGTGTGGCGTTCCAGAGTGTGCTGGTGTCAACAAAGGCGTAGACGTACTTCATAATCAAGACTTGATTCGTTGGACTGTTACTCAACCAGCACCATCACGAACGTTGACATTTGAGCAAAAAATGTATGAAAATGCAATTCGTACAGCCGTCAAGCAAGGTAAGAAACTCATTGCACAAGCAAAGTACAGCAGTAATCAAAACCTTGAAGTTGTTCCAATGCAGAATGAGGGATTGATTGCACTGGAATAACGCTTGTGCTTAAGCAAAGAAGTTTGGACTAGAAAATTGCTTCGCAGCTTATTTCCCAAAGCCAGAAGCAATGATTGACGATCGACCATTTCCGGCTTGGCGAAGCTTACGCCATGTGTATCCATTGCAGGCTAAGAGTTTGCTCAGTGAGTAAGACTGTGGACGACTGTGATAGAGCGATCGCCCAGTTTGATAAGATGGTTGGCATCGTTGGAGAAGTTTATAAGTCTTTTACGCTATGACAACCAAAAAATATGTTTACTGGCAAGATGAGGAGATGTGGCTTGGCTATTTGGAGGAGTATCCAGACTATTGGACTCAGGCAGAAACCGAAAACGAATTGAAGGAGAACTTAACTGATATTTATAAAGAATTAACGAGTGAGACAATCCCCAATGTCCTCTGAAACTGTCTTTATTTTTGAAGAATTATTTTGACTTTTAAATTTAAAAAATGTCCCGTACTGGATACACACTTCCCGTCTTTGCCTGTGCTGCTGCTATTGCAGCTTTACACTGGTTACACGATCGCAAACCCCTAACTTTAGCATCTATAGATTTGATTGAACCCGCTCAAATTGCTGAAATCCCCATTGAACAGGTAGCAGGATTATCTGAGAATACCGCTTTAGCAATAACTCGCAGCGATCCCGGTGATAATCTCGATTTGACTAAAGATACACCGATTTGGGCATTGGTGGAATGGCGAGAACAGGGTGATGATGCAGTAACTATTAAAGGTGGAGAAGGGATTGGTAGGCAATTAAACGCTGATGACAAACCAGCTATTTATGCTTATGCTCAAAGGCTGTTGCAAGAGAATTTGCAACGGATACTAGCACCGGGGGAAAAAATCACGGTGACGATTATTCTACCTGAAGGGCGATCGCTTGCTGTTCGCACTTCAAATTCTGGCTTTGGTGTGGTTGAAGGACTTTCTCTTTTAGGTACAACTGGCATTTCTCAACCTTTAAGTACACCAGATCAGCTTGCAGTTTTTCGGGCAGAATTACAAAATAAAGCCAGTCGTTTTGACAGCTTAGTATTCTGTATTGGGGAAAATGGCCTAGATTTGGCGCGTAAACTAGGGATTAATCCCGATCAATTGGTCAAAACTGCTAACTGGCTGGGCCCAATGTTAGTAGAAGCTGATGTACTAGGTGTAAAAGAAATCTTATTATTTGGCTATCACGGTAAGCTGATGAAGCTGGCTGGCGGGATTTTTCACACTCACCACTACTTAGCTGATGGACGGCGGGAAATTTTGGCAGCACACTGTGCGATCGCAGGTTTAAAATCACCAGATATCCAAGCTGTGTTTAATAGTGCTACTGCTGAAGCAGCACTAACATACTTAAAATCCCTAGATGCTGCAACTGGTAGTGATTGGGTAAATAAAGTTTACAGTGCGATCGCCGAAACTATCGATGTTCGTTCCCAAGAATACATTCAAAGTCATAGCGAAAGCGGCACAAAAGCAACAATCTGTGGCTCTATTCTCTTCGATCGCGATCGCAAAATTATCGTGAAGAGTAAAACTGCTGGTCTGTTGATAGGAAAATTATGTTAATTTATTATGAATAATCGTAAACAATCCAAAAAAATAATCCTTTAAGTAACCACTCTAGGGTAGATTTATCGTTTTAATACCATCTCCAACTCCGGGGTTTGACAAATGCACCTAAACTAGCGTTTGTCAAGGCTTTTTATACCATTATCAGCCTATCCAGGCTGGATAATAGCATCACCATAGACCACAAAGCATCTATTTATCCTTAACAGATATAACACTTCCGTCATGAATACAGCGGTGACTCTACCAACAGAACAAGCGCCCCAAACATTGGAAAATTTTGGGCGGCTTGATCGCCAATTAATTGTAATTCTGGATTTTGGCTCTCAATATTCTGAGTTGATTGCGCGTCGCATCCGCGAAACTCAAGTATACTCCGAAGTTTTATCCTATCGCACTAGTTCTGAACATTTGCGCCAACTCAATCCCAAGGGAATCATCCTCTCAGGTGGCCCAAGTTCAGTTTATAGTGATAACGCTCCCCATTGTGACCCAGAAATCTGGAATTTGGGAATACCCATTTTGGGTGTTTGCTATGGGATGCAGTTGATGGTAAACCAACTTGGTGGGGAAGTGGCAAAGGCCGATCGAGGTGAATACGGCAAAGCCTTATTATATATTGATGATCCCACAGATTTGCTTACTAATGTTGAAGATGGCACTACTATGTGGATGAGTCATGGAGACTCAGTTATCCAAATGCCATCAGGGTTTGAATTGCTGGCACATACAGAAAATACTCCCTGTGCTGCTATTGCTGACCACGAAAAGAAACTTTACGGCGTTCAGTTCCATCCAGAGGTGGTGCATTCTGTAGGTGGTATAGCATTAATCCGTAATTTTGTCTACCATATCTGCGATTGCGAACCCACTTGGACAACAGCGGCTTTTGTTGAAGAAGCAATTCGAGAAATTCGCGCCAGAGTTGGTGAAAAGCGGGTGCTGTTGGCGCTGTCTGGGGGAGTAGATTCTTCTACCCTGGCTTTCTTGCTATACAAAGCAATTGGTGAGCAACTGACTTGCGTGTTTATCGACCAAGGGTTTATGCGAAAGTATGAACCAGAGCGATTGGTAAAGCTATTCCAAGAGCAGTTTCACATTCCTGTAGAGTATGTTAACGCTCGCGATCGCTTTTTGGCTAAAGTTGCTGGGATCACTGATCCTGAAGAAAAACGCCGCCGCATCGGACACGAATTTATCAGTGTATTTGAAGAAACATCCAAGCGCCTCGGTCACTTTGACTATCTAGCTCAAGGAACTCTTTATCCAGATGTGATCGAATCTGCTGACACCAATGTAGATCCCCAAAGTGGTGAGCGGGTAGCGGTGAAAATTAAGAGTCATCACAATGTTGGCGGTTTACCCAAAGACCTAAGATTTAAATTGGTCGAACCACTGCGGAAACTATTTAAAGATGAAGTCCGCAAACTTGGGCGTTCCATTGGTTTACCAGAAGAAATTGTTCAACGGCAACCTTTTCCTGGGCCTGGTTTAGCAATTCGGATTCTGGGGGAAGTTACATCTGAGCGGTTAAATATTTTGCGCGATGCTGATTTGATTGTGCGGCAAGAAATTAACCAACGCGGTATGTATCATGACTTCTGGCAAGCATTTGCTGTATTGCTACCAATTCGTAGTGTTGGCGTTATGGGAGATCAACGTACTTACGCTTACCCCATTGTTTTGCGGATTGTTACCAGTGAAGATGGCATGACTGCTGATTGGGCGAGAGTACCTTATGATGTCTTGGAAGTGATTTCTACTCGAATTGTGAATGAGGTGAAAGGGGTGAATAGAGTGGTTTATGACATCACCTCTAAGCCACCTGGAACCATTGAATGGGAGTAATCAAGTTTTGAGTTGACTTAACTAAAGGCTCATTACTCTTTACTACGCTTGAGATTACTTGCATGAGTTTAAATTCACATATCGCAGTTTGCAAGTTGATAGTCAGATATATTACTTCTGGCTCCTAATTCCTGACCTGAGGCGGAGCGTTTTCGGCTTTGCTTCTACTGTATTGAAAAATGATAATGCCGACCTGACTAGTTTTAAAACTCGGCATTGTCTATTTTTTTGACTTTTGGTTTATAAGAGTAAGAATGCCGCAAATTACCGTATTTGCTAAGTTTTAAGTAACCTTATCCCAATTGGCTATGAAGATGCACTTCTTTATTAAAGCAGCTGCCCAGTACGCTAAGTAGAAAAAGTAAAAATTAAGTACAAGCTTACGGAGGATTGGTACTACTATTTTGATTTTTAAATAGCTTCATCAAAATCCAAACCTGTTAGTAATAAAGCAGTCAGTAGCTAGTAAGATTATTTTTGAACTTAAACAAACTATTGGTTAAAGTTAATTTTTAAATGTAAAGTGATTTAAACACTAACATAATTTTATCCAGTCAATAATTATGAATGCCAGTGAATAACTAAGCATCAATTGGATGTTGACTAGACAAATTGAGTTATTTTCTAGGAAAATCGGCACGATCGCAGTAAAATTACCAATGGTATGGTGACAGAGATAAAAACAAGCAGCTGATTGGAAATACATTTCATTCGATCAACGTTAATGGAGATGTTATGGAACCTGCTCTTCCCCTTGCTGGCTTAAACATCCTCGTAGTTGATGATGATGATGATAGCCGTTTTTACATTACTACTGTGTTGGAAGCTGATGGAGCCACCATTATGGCAGTTGCATCGGCGGCGGTAGCATTGAAAGTATTACCTGAGTTGCAACCAGATGTCTTGATTTGTGATATTGCGATGCCTGATGAAGATGGCTACACCTTCATCCGCAAAATCCGGTCACTGAAGCCTGATATTTATGAAAAACTTCCGGCGATCGCTTTAACTGCTTATGGCGATAGCGAGTATCGTAGCCGTGCTCTGGAAGCGGGTTTTCAGACTCATGTGCCTAAACCAGTCGATCCCGGAGAACTAGTTGCGATCGTCGCAGATTTGGTTGCTTCTTATAAGAGTTAATACCAAGATACAGTTATTTGTTGGTCATTATTTGTTATTTTCTTGAGTATATTTTTAAACGAAGAAATCAAGGTTATGGAACACTACTTTTGGTAAAGTATTGGCTTGGAAAAAAATGTTGCCAATCAGACAATATACTTAGGTTCAGCCTTGATCCCCCCTAACTGCCCTTTTAATGAAGGAATTAAAGCAAGCCTTTTTAAGGGGAACCCGCATAGTATAAGACGTGATTTAGAATTAGCTAAGACTACATTGCTCCAGTTTCAAAGCTAATTTCCTCAGACTTATACGCTGGTGGCTCGACTGAATTAAAATTCTCACTGGACGAAATCGTTCTTCTAATCGGCTTTCTACTTCTTCGGTGATGTGGTGGGCAATTTCTACGTCTGATGCATCCACTATTAAATGCATTTCAATGAACACTTGACGACCAAGAAGACCGCGAGAAGCGATCGCGTGACAGTTAATTACACCTGGAACAGAAGTTGCGATCGGGTGTATTGCTTCTGGTGCGATCGCCATTTGATCTACAAGCTAAGGCAAATTCTCTTTTAAAACTGACCAGCCACTCCAAAATACCAACAAGGCGACAGGAAAAGCTAACACCAAATCCATCCATTGATAACCTAGCCAAACTCCTATCAAGCCGCCGATATGGTTTCCTATCTTGCCAGTGCGGAAGCTGGCTTCATTACTGGTGCGAGTCTGAAAATTGATGGCGGCTTCGCAGCCTGATTCGGCGGTAACAGAACGACCCGATAATACTGTGATTGCAAATTGATGACAACCTGCTACGTATTAAGCACTGAAGTGCTTACTACAAACTTATTTACCCAGCAAAAATACTTGTCTTGACAGACTAACGAATTACGCCAAGCTGTACTAATGGTCTTTGAAGAAGACATGGGGAACTCTCAAAGTGGGATTCAGACCCCTTCTTCCGGTAATATAAGTACTTATCAAGAAGTTTTAATAAAAAAATATGTCTTCAATTCCTCTAACATTGAATTTAATTGAAGGTTCAGTCTCCTTCAGTTTTTCACCCCAAGCAGCACGAGAATTAAAGACAGCGACGGATCAACTGATGGAACGCCTAAAAGCGATCGCCGCTAAACCCACTCCTGGCGGTGGTAGAGTCGCTCCCCAGCCTCCTTTGGAATATCGTTATACGGGTGAAGTATTTTTAGAAGTTTTTTGTAATCCTAATATCTGGCCAACACCCTTCGCAGCCAAAGTTTTGCTGACTGTCCGCAACGCCAACATCCGCTTGACTACTGAGGCTGAACTTACTCGCATCATTGAAGACATTAATCAATATTTAGAGCAAGTAGGATAATAGTTCATCCAATTTTTCTGTGCTTTTCGAGATTTTTTCAGAAAAAATACTATAAAAATTTTGGATTTTGTGAAAGTTGAGCCAGTTGCTGGCGGAGTTTCCCTTTGTTGTTGCAACTGGTGTCGGTTAGCCCGACTTAGCAAACTTTTCTAGACGGATTTTGACTTTGAACAGCAAGCAGGTTATCACTTATTTGAGGGAAGCGATGCCATAAATTGGGAGTCAAGAGTGAAGTTCCTACACTTCTATCAGATCGATGTAGGAACTTCGCAGAATCTACATACTAAACTCAAGCCGTGACACCAGATGTACAGAACAAATGGTTTTTACGCCTTCTTTAACTTGAAAAGTTGTATAAATTCAGACTCAAATGCTTCTGTATTAATCAAAAACGCAAGATTCTGTATAGGGCAATGCTCATCAAAAACCAGAGATTATTCCCCTGATTGAGCGATGAATCGCTAATGATGACATTCACACATCAAAAACAAATCCCCAATCACAAACCCGAAATAAAACATTGATTAGTCGTTATCCCACTGTTCGCGACCAATTAGGTCGCCAATGCGATCGCGTAACAAAAAGTCACATTTTTCTAATTCACATTCAACGCAAACCCACTCTCTCGCTGGAATGTATTGGCAGAGGCTATATATTGGCTGTTGTCGGCTAACCATTCCCTTTTGCACCAGTCGGCGTGCTTCGTCTTGAATCACATCTAGAGAGTAGTAATTGATAGAAGGCACCGTATTCACACTCATGTTTTTTACTCACAAATTAACACTTACGATAGTGTTCCCGTTAATAATTAGGAACAAACATTACAGAAATTAGACTTGTGGCTAGGATTTTGTAGTTTGCTATACGGAACTATTTTTATTTTGACGCTACATCTCCTAATATTATTTCAAGAAATGTTAAGAAAGTCAACGAATCCTGACATTTGGCAAAAATCCGCTTTACAAAAAAAATTCCGAGTAGTTAACTTAACCTGCTTATGTAACTATATGACTTTGATGCCAAAAGTCTGAAAGTCTTACCATTACTGTATTTAGGCAAGATTTGGGGGTGGGAAGAGTTTATATCGAGATCGCTTACATATCAAATAATCACCTTAAAACCTGGATTTATAACTGCGGGTATTCATCTAAGGTAAACAACACAATAATATTTGTCAGTTTCTAAGGTATAAACTGTTGCAAAACATCACGGCTAAAGTATACTACGAAGGCTTTAACCATAGTATCTGTTAACAATTTCTTAAGTAAGCCTAGAATTTCTTAGTTAATTTCAGCACTAACGCCATCCAGTTTTGTTTGGAAAAACATCTGTAAAAGGGTCGAGTAATACTCTAATTCGTAATCAGGACACACATACAGGAGTCAGAATTTCAGAATTAGTGAATATTCCACCCATAAAGGAATGGAGTTTTAGCAAGGAAGAATGTTTAAACCTTGTTTCGCCTACAAGAAGAGAAGTGTCTTGCTGAATTGGGTTATGTTTACATTAAAACAGACGCGATCTAGTCACGTCTGTAAACTGTTTGGCGGATTTGCTGAGATTAATTGTTCTGAAGTTACATTGTTGTTTTAGTTACTTATTCGGAGAATTCCTCATCGTTTTGATCGGTGCTGTCTTCTACTGCTACCAGATTTTCTGGCGGGCGATCGTGGTTAAGTTGGTTTAGTAGTGCTAATACCTTATTACCGCGTTCTATAGAGCGATCTTCGAGGAATATTACCTCTGGTGTACGACGTAGCCGTACCCGCGCCCCCAGTTCGCTGCGGACGTAACCCGTGGCCGACTTTAAACCGGCCATTGTTTCTACCTTAGCTTCATCCGTACCATAGATGCTGACGTAGATTTTGGCGTGTTGGAGATCGCCGGAAACATCAACATCAGTTACACTGACCATTCCAGTACCCACACGGTCATCCTTAATTCCGTTAAGCAGCATTTGGCTAACTTCCCGTTTGATCAGTTCAGCAACGCGGGAAACCCGACGATTTGTAGCCATAAAAATTTCGCCTCATTACAGAGGTTGTACGACAAAAATAGATGCAGAATAGACAGTACTTAGGGGGAGCAACGCCAAAAGCAACCGTCTGTGGGGCACAGCCCCGATATAACGCTAGTCTAGATTGGACTCAAGCCCAGCATTGCCCGTAGGGTGAAAGTAAGGAAAACTAAGCTGCTCACAAATAAACCCAAGATAGCGATCGAGGTGATAGGGCGCTTCAACAATGGCACTAATGGCGCAAAGGTGTTCAGAAACAAGCCTAAGACGATCGTAATTAAGTACCGGGGGTAGCGAAAGACGTTATCCCAAAATCCGTCAAACATCTGAATTTATACTCCTCTATTATAATTCAGGTGGTCTATCTTACCTTTTTTTCATGACTTTATTCTAATACGTGTTGCTTTTCTCGCACCATACTAATATAAAATATAATCTCTCATTAACACCATGTAATTTTCCCTTTGATTAAATTAATAGTAATGCTAACTCAACTCAATGATAAAAGTTGTTATCGTCCGTTCCTCAAATGGGCTGGCGGTAAAAGTAAATTAATTCACAAATATATTAAATATTTGCCCCCAAATATTGATAATGTTAAACGTTACTATGAACCATTTTTAGGCAGTGGGGCTTTATTTTTCTATTTAGTAAATCGATACTCAACAATTAAATCGTCATATTTAACTGATATTAATGAAGAATTAGTTAATACATATCAATGTATTCAAAAAAACCTAGACGATTTAATTTTACTACTACAAGAGCATGAAAAACAACATAATGAATATGCTATTTACTATAAAAAAAATGGCAGTAAAAGTAAAAATAGTAAAGATAAAAATCAATACTACTACAAGGTAAGAGACGAAAGTTACGATAGAGATATTGAAAGAGCCGCTCGTTTAATTTATCTTAATAGAACCTGTTTTAATGGACTTTATAGAGTCAATTCACGAGGTATATTCAATGTACCATTAGGTAGATATGAAAATCCTAAGATTTGTCAAATAGATTTACTGGGTTCAGCATCCCAAGCACTTTCTAGGGCTGAGGTAAAAACAGCAGATTTTAAGGAAGTACTAGATTATGCAAACAGCAGTGATGATTTTGTTTATTTTGATCCACCGTACTACCCTATTAGTAAAACTAGTTATTTTACAGCTTACAGTCGCCACTGTTTTAGTGAGGATGATCAAAAAGATTTGAGAAACATTTGTGCAACGCTAGCAAGCCGAGGTGTCAGAGTTATGGTATCAAACTCTGATTGTAAGCAGATCAAAGACATTTATAGAGAAATTGGTTTTCAAATACACCCAATACAAGCAGCACGAACAATTAACTCTAATATAGAAAATCGAGGAACAATTTCAGAACTTTTAATTACGTCTTATTAGAGATGATTGTTTGACCATGCAATAAATCTATCCAAACTATAAACTGCTAATAAATTTTGATTATGGTCAACTTGTTTTTTAAACCAATCAAGTGCTTTTTGCCTCATACCTTCGCCTCCCATCACTAAAATAGTTGGCGCAGGGTAAGAGGACTGAATATTTAAGTTGAGGTAAGGAAATTTTTCATCAACTGAACCACCACTTTCTTGCCATTTGCACTCGATAATTAATCCAGATGGAAATTTAACTGTGTCAATAACGTAAAAGTCAACATATAGATCGGTTTGATATATTCCAGTTCCAATGTAAACACTTCTGGCATAGCGTTTTGGTAGTACAGTAGAGTTTAATATGTATTCTCTTTGCTGCCGTTTCGGTACATTGGGACTTACTTGATAATATTCATGTGCCCTTAATATTCCTTCTACAGTCGTTTCTAAAACCTGACCAGATTTATTTGCCCGTCCGCCTTGACTCAGAGCCATCCTAAATTCCTCTGGTAAAAGTACCTTTTATTCTAGGATTCCACGGAAGCAGTCACAAATAGTCAGTTGCTTAATATGAATTTTTGATGAAAGTACAAAAAATTGGTAATTTTGTACTAAAAAATACAAATGTATTAATAATTTGGATTAGGAACGAGTTACTAATTCAGGTAATAGTTAAAATAATGGATTTATCTTTAGTCTCAAAGAGGAACTATTGCAAGCGACTACGCCATTTTTCTGGGTCTTGGGAACAGTGAAAAACAGCGTAGATAATAATCTCCTGTTCATTAAACTCGTAAAAGACAACGTATGGAAAACGCCTAATTGTAGCGCGGCGATAAGTTTCATGAACAATCTGGTATGTGCTAGGGTGACGCTGAATTAAATTCAGGCAGGCATCAATACAGCGTAGGAACTCAGCGCCTAACCCTAATTCGTGTCCCTCGTACCAGTCATAAGCTTCAATAATGTCCAGTTCTGCGGCTGTAAGGATAGTTAAGTTTCTAGCCATGTCGTTGAGAGATTCTGGCTTTTACATCTTCCCAACTACTGCCAATGGCTAAATTTTGCAGATATTCGGCTTTGCGATGAGCTAGCTCTTGTTTCTGCCAATCTAAAACTGGGAGCGCTGCTGGTGTAGCGGCAATCTCATCCCATAAGTCTTCCACCAGTTGAAGTTTTTCCGCTCTCGAAAGACTAGAGAGTTCGGTAAATACTGGGTTCATGGTCTTCTCTATATTTTATTCACCTTTATTTTAGCCTGTCTGGGCTTCAGTATGACCGTTGCGGATAGACCATGCGATTTCTAAAAGTTGAGTCCAGCGCTTTTGTAGCTGTTTGGGGGTGCATTTGATGGTTTTGGCGATCGCAACGTCGTTTTCCCGTGCAGTTTTTAACTCTAATATTTGCTGTTGCTGTTCTGTGAGTTGATTTACAAAGATTTCCCACTGCTGCGAAGATAAACCCAGCTTTTGCTCTAAACCTGCACCTAACCATTGATGTACCAATTGCCAATGGTGTTGCTTGGCAAACTTTTCTACGTGGTATTTAAACCGTTGTTGGAGATAATCGCGCTGACGGCTAGTTAAACCGAGAATTTGGTCAATTTCTGGGGCTGAAAGGTCTTGAAGTTTCAAGCTGAGGTAGTTCATACAATCAGATTGACCTTGAGATTCCAGGTATTTCATCAATTCAGCGATGACGCGATCGCGTTCTGATTCTTCAGATGGATCGAAATTAGTTTGGGCGATCATTTGCGATCGCAGCTGTTGCACCGCCGAGTTACGCTGGTAAGATTCTGCTTCTTCACCCTTAGCAGACTCTACCGCCATTTCAATATCCACGGTAGTTTCTTGGGGCTGACGACGAGCAAAACCTTGGGCGCGCAAGATAATCAATTGCTGATTTGCACCACCAGGTAAATTGATCCGGCGTTTGGCATACTGTTCTGTAAAAGCCATATATTCAGCTAATTGCAGCTGAGTACGCGGCGTGTGATTCTCTGGTAGTTCGTTTTCTCTACGGAAAGCTTTGATCGCTTCGATATAAAATGCTTGTAAAAAATCTTCAATTAGGCTGTAACGAGCATCAAAGCCCAACTCCGAACCAGATACAGTTACATGACGGTAAACCATAGCACCCAAATTGCTATGTAATTCCACCCGCCCTTGTTTGGAACCTAGTTGGTAGTAACGTAAGCATTTTTGCATCCGATGCCTTCCCAACGTCATCTGCCAGGACTTGATTTCCCCAGATGTTTGAATGCGGGAGCTTTTGTCACAAATGCGTTCTACTTCTACGGCTATGCGCTTTGCTAAAGCTTCTACACACTTGGGTGTTGCTTTCACTTGCGCTTGCATTTCCTCAGACAGCAATTGAATCAAGCGATCGCTGCTGCTATTTGAAAATTCTTTAGTCGAAACGTGGTTCTCAAAAATTGGTGTAGAGTTTGGTAGATTGACGACGTTAGCTTTCATGACTTTTCCAGTAGTATTGCACCGTAATTACAACGCAGACACAGCAATCAAGACCGTCCAAGGCTTGTGAATTAGGCATTCATCCATCAAGACTTGCCGTATATAATGCTCACATCTAAAGCTCATATATCAAAACTATAGGAAATACGAAAGAGTTACAGTTATGGCAATGTGTCGGTTTTCTTCACAAGCCACCATCTCAACACTGGCACACGAGTACCCGCCATTTTCTGAAAGTTGTCAAATACCTTACTATGCCAAGTTTTGCCCCCATCCTCTTATATCCACTGCCTCACGGAACAGCCCATCCTAGACATCGCTTTTAAATATGACAATTTTAAAACTGGAGTTGTTTTTATCACAATTTCCGAAACCGAGAGGTGCGCCTGTGAAGTGGAATTTTTATACCCATGCTGCTGCTGCTTCCCAACCTAAACCCCTCCGTATAATTGCTGCTTCGTCTCCGGTCATATCTAGGATGGTAGATACTTCAAATGTAGGTTCCTCGCCAGTGTCTACAATTATGTCTACCAACTTGTCCAAACGATCGAATAGCTCTACCCGCGACTGAATCGTTTCAGGATCTATCCGAATCATGCCATTATCTGCTTCATCTGGTGGCAGATGTGCTGAAGTTGAGATAATCGGATTGCCCAAGGCTGCCAGCAACTCCAAACACACAGTATGGTTTGGTACTCTAATTCCAGTAGTTTTCCGCTTGGGGCTTTGCACCAATCGCGGTACTAACTTCGTAGCTGGGAGCAAAAACGTGTATGGCCCTGGAATCAGACGTTTCATAATCCGATAGGCTGTGTCACTTACGAAGGCATAAGTTGCCACATTTGAAAGCGAGGGACATAAAAATGTCAATGGTTTATCGTTTGCTAGCTGTTTAATTTGCCGCACTCGTTCTACCGCCGACTTAGCATTCAAATCACAACCGATCGCATAGACTGTATCAGTAGGGTAAAGCATG
Source organism: Nostoc sp. DedQUE12b (assembly GCF_034530835.1). Taxonomy (NCBI): domain Bacteria; kingdom Bacillati; phylum Cyanobacteriota; class Cyanophyceae; order Nostocales; family Nostocaceae; genus Nostoc; species Nostoc sp. DedQUE12b. Next base: position 36,334 of record NZ_JAVRCI010000012.1, read on the forward strand.
ACTGCGCCACTAGAGAGCGCCGACTTTATTTCCTCTATTCGGCGAATTTGAGGATTATCCGGATGAACTGGGAAAATTTTTGCCATAGGACGGGGATTGGGGATTGGGGACTGGGGATTGGGGATTGGGGACTGGGGATTGGGGAGAATAAAAAATTATTCTTGACTAATGACTAATGACTAATGACCAATGACTAATAACTAATGACTATGAATAAAATCGCTTATCTTCAATGTCCGACAGGAATTTCTGGTGATATGTGCCTGGGTGCTTTGGTAAGTTTGGGTGTTCCTGTGGAGTATTTAATTGAAAAACTTAATGGGTTGGGTATTGAACAGGAATATCAGTTAAGGGCGGAACTTGTCCAACCGAATGGTCAACAGGCGACTAAAGTCCATGTGGATTTAGTACACGATCGCCATCACCACCATCACCACGACCACGAACACAGTCACCATCACACACGCCACTTGCCAGAAATAGAGCAGATGATTCTCAAAGCTCAGTTGCCATCAAGGGCAGAAGCTTGGAGTTTGGCGGTATTTCGGCAGCTAGCAGTGGCAGAAGGGGCGGTGCATGGCATTTCACCTGAAAAAGTTCATTTTCATGAGGTTGGTGCTATAGATGCAATCGTAGATATTGTGGGTACTTGCCTGGGGTTGGATTGGTTGGGGATTGAAAGCAATAGCGAAGGATTGCCCCTACTTTACTGCTCGGCGTTTCCGACTGGTGGCGGCACTGTTCGGGCTGCACATGGTCAGATGGCAGTACCAGTACCAGCGGTATTAAAGCTGTGGGAAATGCGGGGTTGTCCAGTTTATAGTAATGGCATTGACAGAGAATTAGTAACACCAACAGGAGCCGCGATCGCCACTACTTTAGCAAGAGATTTTGGTTCACCACCTGCGATCGCTATCAAGCAGATAGGATTGGGAGCAGGAACCATCAATTTACCCATTCCCAATATTTTACGCCTCTGGTTGGGTGAAAGCACAAGTTTGCAGTCAAATTTCAGTGATTCTGAAGATACTAGCTCAAATTTGGAAACCATCTCGGTATTAGAAACCCAAATTGATGATTTAAGTCCACAAGCTATCGGCTATGCGTTTGAGGCGTTGTTTGCGGCTGGTGCGCTGGATGTTTTTACCCAAGCGATCGGTATGAAAAAGTCGCGTCCAGGGATGTTGCTGACTGTGATTTGTCATCCAGAAAATTTACTCAGTTGTGAAGCTGTCATCTTCCGCGAAACTACAACTTTAGGCATTCGTCGCACAACTCAGCAACGCGCTATTTTACAACGAGAAATTCAACAAGTGGAAACGGAATACGGCAAGGTGCGTGTCAAAGTAGCATGGAAAGGGCGATCACCAGAAAAAGTTATTGCAAATGTGCAGCCAGAATATGAAGATTGTGCAGACTTAGCCCGAAAACATAATATTCCCTGGCGCGAAATTCAGCAGTTGGCGCTACAGCATTGGTATTTAGTCAATCCCTGATCCCAATTCCTCGTTCCCAGTCGGAGACTGGGAACGAGGAATTTGACTAAGTTAGAGCTTTCATCAAATATTGTGTCAATGTAAACGCATCTACACCTAATTCGGTACGCTCTTGGGCTGCTGAAATACCTGCTTGTGAATGCCACCAAGCGGCAGTTGCCACAATATTTTCTAGGGGAATCTGTTTAGTTGCTGCTTGCGCTAACAATCCGCCCAGTAGCCCAGTTAACACGTCGCCACTACCGCCACGGGCTAAGGCGGGTGTGCTTTCAGGAACAATCCAAACGTCACCTTGAGGGTTGGCGATCGCAGTTCTTGCCCCTTTTAACAATACTATCGCCCCACTTTGGGCGGTTGCTTCTTGTACAGCTTTCACTCTGTCATGTTTGGCATCGGCGACATCAGGAAACAATCGTTCAAATTCGCCAGTATGGGGTGTGAGTACGGTTACTGCTTGGCGTTTTTTTAATGTGGCGATCGCTCTCATTTGTGCCAAGATATTTAAACCATCGGCATCGAGAAGCAAAGGGCGATTGCTATCGATCGCTTCTTGGACAATGGGCGTAGCATCTCGTGTTAAACCAGGGCCACAAGCGATCGCATTGAAGGAACTTAAATCGGTTTTTTCTGGTAATTTTAATTGGGCTATGGCTCCGGTTTCCGTCTCTGGACAACCGACAATTAGCGCTTCTGGCAAGTGTGACACCAAAAGAGATTTCAGGGATTCGGGTACGGCAATCGAAAGCATCCCGACACCACTAGCCCTAGCACCCAAACCAGTTAAAATCGCCCCACCTGCATAGCGCCGCGAACCGCAAATCAGCAGTAAATGTCCTTCCTTATATTTGTGAGTAACTGATGGACGGGGTAAAGGTAAAGTAGCAAGTGCCTTTGCTCGTGTAATAAGTTTAATTTTAGGTGCATCTTTGAGAACAGCTTCTACATCAGCTAAAGGAATATCGAAATCGATTAACTCAACTTTACCAAGATATTCCAACGCTCGATCTTGGAAGAAAGCAAGTTTCCATAAACCTAAGCAAAATGTGTGAGTGGCGCGAATGGCAGTTCCCAATACAACGCCAGTGTCGGTGTGTAAACCTGAAGGTAAATCGATACTATAAATCGGTATAGATAATTCATTTAACTGATTAATTGCAGAGGCAATGGGATCGGTCAGGTTTTTTTCTAAACCAAATCCAAACAAGCCATCAATCAACAAATCAGAATCTGGCAGTTGCTCAATTGTTTGATAAATTGGAATGCCCAAACTCTGGGCATATTGCAAGTGCTGCGAAGTTAATTCTTTAAGCTTAGAAAAAGGAGAATAAATCCAAACTTTATACCCACGAAAGTATAATTCACGAGCTACGACTAAAGCATCGCCACCATTATGACCTGGGCCGACAAGAATTCCCACACGAGATCCCCTTAACAAAGGGGTGTTTGCAGGAATTTCTGGAATGCGACGAGCAATTAATCCCGCTACCTTTTCCATCAAAGCAACTACAGGCATTCCCGCTGCAAAGATTCGCTTTTCAATATCGCGCATCTGCCCAGCAGTTACTACCACTTGCGAAATTTGTTCTTGCCTATCTTGCATCAGTTTTGAGTGGTGAGTTATGAGTTTCGTATTAACTCTTATTTTGACACTACCAAAATTGACTCATATTCCACTCAAAAAAGTTACAAACCGATTTCCACATCTTCAAGGATGCCAAGTGCGTCGGGGATGAGAACAGCTGCGGAGTAGTAGGCTGTAACAAGGTAGGAGATAATGGCCTTTTCGCTGATGCCCATGAATCGGACAGACAAACTGGGTTGGTATTCATCCGGGATACCAGTTTGATGTAAGCCAATCACGCCCTGATCTTTCTCACCAGTGCGGAGTATAAGGATAGAACTGGTTTGATTCTTAGTAATCGGGATCTTGTTACAGGGCAGAATCGGTACATTGCGCCACGTGATTATTTTGCTCCCATCCATGTCTATGGTGTCTGGATAGATGCCTCGACGGTTGCACTGGCGACCGAAGGCTGCAATAGTGCGGGGATGAGCCAAGAAGAACCTCGGCTTCCGCCGACGAGTGACCAGTTCATCCAGGTCATCGGGAGTGGGGGGGCCGCTGCGGGTGTAGATGCGCTGTTTGAGGTCGGCGTTGTGCAACAATCCAAATTCGCGGTTGTTGATCAACTCGTATTCTTGACGTTCCCGCAATGCCTCAATCGTCAGCCGCAATTGTTCTTCCGTCTGGTTGTATGGTTGATTGTACAGATCCGCAACGCGAGTACTTACTCGCAACACAGTCTGAGCAATGCTTAATTGATATTCGCGGGGTGAGAGTTCGTAGTCAACAAATGTTCCTGGTAACGTCGTCTCTTGACTATGACCGGTTGACAACGCGATCGCAGCTTCCCCATACTTGTTTTGTGGAAGTTCGGCGCGAATCCTAAATTGCTCAACCTGAGCCTGCAACGCCGGCGACTGGTTGAGCTGTTCTCGAAATGCCTGTTGTGGTAGCGCCAATACCGTGCATCGGGTCACAGCTTTGACCGTAAACTTCCAATTGCTTTCTGACTCCACCAACACGCGATCGCCGAAATAATCACCGTCAGCTAGCATATCCAACAGAGGCTGCTCGTCATACTTGCCAATACCAATCTTGTTTACCTTGCCATGTGCGATCAAGAAAAGCTGATTGGCTGGCTGACCTGACTGGACAATGATATCACCAGGCGCGAACTCCTGCTGAACAAACCGACTTGCCAACGCCCTCAGCACCTCGGTGTCGTCAAATCCTCGCAGCAAGGGCAACTCACCAAGTTCCTGGGGAATCACCTGCACTTCGGCTCCGGTGTTAGAGAAACTTAACCGTCCATCACCCACCGTATAGGTCAACCGACGGTTAACTCGATAAGTCCCACCCTTCGTTTGCACCCACGGCAACATCTTCAACAACCATCGTGAGGTAATTTCCTGCGTTTGCGGTGCAGATTTGGTGGTCGTGGACAAATTACGCGCAGCATCTTTACTCAAACTCAGTTGAGGTTGTCCACTCTCAACATTTAAATTTGATTCAATAAAATCCGTCATCACCTCATCCTCTAGTTATTAATAAAAGTGCCATTCAGTGCTGAGTGCTGAGTTCCAAGTGCTGAGTTAAAAGACCGCCTACTTTCTTGCAGGGTATCAACAGTCAGTCCTAATTTTTAATCACTCAGCACTCAGCACTCCTAATATTTAGCGCCGAATGGCACTAAGAAAAGCCCAAAGGCTTGTTTAGTCTCGTTCCCAGTCTTAAGACTGGGAATGTATTCAGAGAGGCTCTGCCTCTCGTCAAGAAAGAGGAGGCAGAGCCTCCCAGAATGGGTTTTCAGCCTCCAGGCTGAGAACCAGTCAGGGCAAGGGCTGTGTCTTAACTTAGTGCCATTCTATTTAGCGCCCGATTTCAACATCTTCGAGGATACCAAGTGCGTCAGGAGTGAGGACGGCTGCGGAGTAGTAGGCGGTGACGAGGTAGGAAATGATCGCCTTTTCGCTGATGCCCATGAATCGAACAGACAAGCTGGGTTGGTATTCATCGGGGATACCAGTTTGATGTAAGCCGATTACCCCTTGTTTTTCTACACCAGTGCGGAGTAAAAGGATAGAACTGGTGCGGTTATTGGTGATGGGGATCTTGCTGGAAGGAAAGATAGGTACGCCGCGCCAAGATGTGACCTGAACGCCATTCACATCTACGCTTTGTGGATAGAGACCCAAGCGGTTGGCCTCACGACCGAAGGCAGCGATCGTGCGGGGGTGAGCCAGGAAGAATCCCGGCTCCTTCCATACCGTCGCTAACAGCTCGTCCAAGTCGTCGGGGGTAGGTGCGCCGCTACTGCTGTAGATACGTTGTTTGAGGTCGGCGTTATGGAGCAACCCGAATTCGCGGTTGTTGAGCAACTCGTATTCTTGACGTTCCCGCAATGCCTCAATAGTCAGCCGCAGTTGTTCTTCAGTCTGGTTGTACGGTTCATTGTACAGATCGGCTACCCGCGTACTTACTCGCAACACCGTTTGAGCAATGCTCAACTCATATTCCCTGGGTTTGAGTTCGTAATCAGCGAAGGTTCCGGGCAACTCAGCCTCTTGGGGATGATTTGCCGCCAGTTCAATGGCAGCTTCACCTTGGGGAGTCTGTGGCTGGCTCAGACGGACGCGGAACTGTTCAACATGAGTTCGCAACGCCTCGGACTGATTGATCGCCCTCTCAAACACCGCTTGGGGTAGCGACAAAACGATGGTTCTGGTAATCGCCTTGAGGGTGTACTGCCAAGTATCCTGGGACTGCACCACAGTTTCATCACCGAAATGGTCGCCGTCCGCTAGCACATCGTACACAATCTGCTCGCCATACTTGCCAACACCAATCTTGTTGACCTTACCACGAGCAATCAGAATCACGCGATCGGCAGGCTGGCCAAGTTCAACGATTACATCATCTGGAGCATACTCTTGCTGAACAAACTGGTTTGCTAACCCGATCAATACGTCAAGGTTGTTAAACCCTCGCAGCAAGGGCAACTCAGTAAGTTCTAAAGGAATCACCTGCACCGCCGCTCCAGTGTTGGTGAAAGTCACCCGTCCATCACCCACAGAATAATTTAACCGACGGTTGACCCGATAGGCGCCACCTTTTGTCTGCACCCACGGCAATAACTTCAATAACCACCGCGATGTAATTTCCTGGGTTTGCGGTGCAGATTTGGCCGTTGTCGCCAAATTCCGCGCCGCTGCTGTACTCAAGGTTAAATGGGGCTGCTGATCTTCTACATTCAAATTGGGATCGTTAGAATACGTCACAACTTAATCCTCCACTTTTTAGTTACTAAAAAAACCGATCTCACGCGATCGCATACTGACCTTGAACTAACTCAGCGACAAAAACCTAACTTCATTGACCGAGTAATGACCTTAAACTCCCCTTACCGATCCAATACGCCTAGCTGAAGTACCCAACCCTCTGGGCCCGCTAAGTAGCCGCCCTGCTAACGAATTACGCAATTCAAATTCCTTATAGCGGTCTACCGTTATATGCCATTTGAGTACGCCGCACATCCACTGCTCTAGTTTCTTGACGTATCCGAGCAGTTGCTTGCGGGTACTTGTATCCAGGTCGAAATCATCGAAAAGAACTGGCAGTTCGGTGGCGACAATGTGTTGAAATTGGAGCGCCCTAGAGGTCATCAGGTTGTTGACAACTTCAACGGCCTGTGGTTTACCGCAGTTGAGGAAATTCTGAACGACCAGCACACAGTTATGGATTTCACCCTCGAATTCGATTTCTTTTTGATAGGAGAAGATATCGTTGGTAAAACAGGCGAAGTCGGCGGCGGAATTATCGAGCGATCGCATTGTTCGGGTGCGGTAAATCTCCTGGGGGATCTCGTTGCCCTGAGCTAGTCGGGACAGACTCATGGTCAGATCCGAGCCAAAGGTCTTACGGCGCATCTCAATATAATCTATCGGGTCGGGAATCCGATTTTGGATCTGGTTGGCGAGTTCCCACACCCAGCTATCAGTCATATCCTGAATCGCCCGGCGGAACTGAGTCCGTGCGTTGGCAGACATGGGACCAGCTGTGCGAGACCAAATATCTGCCAAGCCAGCTTCCACCGGATTGGTCGGAACCTCACTGGGGGTGGAGTCATCCAGAGGCATAAACGCTGATAGTCGGGCATTGAACACTTTCGCACCAGCCATGTTACGGTTATTCCCGTAGAGCGCCGGGAAGTAATCGTCGGCATAGGTTCCCCAAACAAGCCAGCAGGCGGTCAGATTCAGCTCGTGACCAGACCCATTCGGATGGATCAACGCACCGCATAGGGCTACATCGGCAACATCAAACTTGTGGTCATCCCAGATGACGGCATCAGGAATCCCAGGTAATGATTCCAGCATCCCCATCTGGCGCGCCCATTCCTTGGAATGCTTCCGCGCAGCATTCAGATGGGGATTCAAACTTGTAGTGAAAGGCATATAAAACTTCGGCAGTGTTACTGGCCCGACAGCCTGGTATGGAACGTGAGTAAAGTTCTTGAACCTTCCCAAACCCAAGGCGGCGTATAAGGATTGAATACGCGCAGCCGATGTGCCTAGCCCTGTGGGGCCTCCCAGAACTGTAGATGTCGAAGAATTGTCTCCTCCCTTGTTCATGTAGCGGCTCGATCGCATGTGCCACTCGTGACCGCCCGATTGCCAGTCCTGGAGTCCTTTGATGTAAAGGAGAACATTCACACGAGCCACTGGGTCTAGTCCGTACTCCTCAAACAGGGGGGGCAACTCGGTGACGGCAGTGTTATCAAACTGGTATAACCGCGAGGTCAGCAGTTCGTTGGTAAGGTTAGCCGCCTCCTGAGTACTGACATTTAAAAAGCGCTCGAAGACCAGTACGCAGTTGGCGTTCTCACCTTCATCCTCCACTTCTCTCTGGTAGGAGAATAAATCATTGCGAAGATGCACCCCATCAGCAAATGTGTCTTTGAGGATACGCATTGGCCGAGTCGAGGCGATTTCGGCCGGAATCTCTATAAACACGGCGTGTTCGACGAGATCCGCTGACCACGGAGCGCCGCCAACCTTACGGCGCATCTCGATGTATTCGATGGGGTTGGCGACTCGATCTTGGTTGATATTGGCAAGTTCCCACAGAGACTCTTCTAGGAGGTTCTTGGTACTCTCAAAGAATCGAAGTCGCCAGTCCACAGATTTAGTAAAGGCGGTGCGAGACCACAGATCAGCCAAGCCGCGCTCTACTGGGTTAGTCGGAACGGAAGGGGTATCGGTGGGATGCACTGGCATAAACGCTGGCAATCGGTCAAGATACTCCTTTGCCCCAGCCATGTCTTGGGTGCGCTTATAGATTTCCAGGAAGTGATCATCGAAGAAGAATACCCAAACATACCAGTCGGTTACTAAGTCAAGCTCCGCTTCTGGCGCATCTGGATGGGTATAAGAGCAAAGTAAGGCGTAGTCGTGGGAGTCAAATGTATGTTCATCCCAGATAACCGAGCTTTGTGCTTCTTCTTCTGAGCCAAGTATCCCCATCTCGTAGGCCCAGGCTTTGGAATGGATTCGTGCCGCTTCCAGGTTTGGGTTCAGCCGTGCGGGCCAAGGCGTGTAAAATTCTGGCAGTTCAAAGGGTTGCATGATCTGCGCTAAACCTCCTCTGGGGTCTTCTTGCTATCTTTGTTTCGTGGCCGGTCTGAGCATTGTTGCAGTTCACAACTATCATCACTACCCAGCTAGATCCCCACATCTGGTTTGCTCGTGGTGGCTCGTTTCAAGCCGATAATATTAAGATGCTCATAATCTAAATAACGAACTATGTACGTTTTATTTGAAGTTGTTGGCAAATAAAATTTAATTACTGGATCGTGGTGTTCTCATAATTTTTCATAGTTGTAAATAAAAAGCAAGCTGTACATTGAAGCCGTTAAGCAAATAGTTAAATCAAAAGTTGAAGAATTAAAAGACAGTTAAGACAGTTAAGACAGTTAAGCAGATAATTAAATCAAAAATTGAATAATTAGAAGACAGTTAAGACAGTTAAGCACATAGTTAAAAGATTTAAGATAGTTATTAAAGAAAAAATACTAATTGTTAATTTTTTGATACTAATGTCCATTAAGGCATCACCATTCCAAAACAGAAAAATTACGCATTTGCCTGAAACCACGCCAGAATCAGCATTCGTGGCTTATACTAAAAAATATTTGCGTATCCTGCGCACCCTCCTTGATGTCTGGGCTACGGTGTACACACAAGTCGAATTACCCCACTTAATCCCCCAATATATTGGGAGAAAACATAAAATTTAGTTTTCTGTCCTTCACAAAGGTGAGAGATAAAACTGACGCTAAAATCTTTGCATTCTTGATTTTAAATTTGTATTAGCGATTTCCAAAAAATAAATTACTACTATTTAGAAGGTGATCCGCAAATCTAGCTTTTTCGGACTACCTCACAATAAATAATTGGATATTTTTTTATTTGAAAGTCCCTTACTTAACTCTCTTCACCTGCAAGAGATGCAACTTGTGATGCTCGCTACAAAGCTGATCGGTGGCAATGGCAACTTGGACGTATACTGAAAAGAGCTAGAGTAAGTAACACTGCTACTTGCTAGCGATAAATAGTCAAGAATGATTGTAAGCGATCGCCCACTCTGGATTGTATACAACCCAGTGCTAGTAAAGTTATGGTGCAATTTCGCAGCAATGTGACTAATGTGCCTGTGAAATGCTTCTAAGGTTTCAAGACAGCTAATCATAGTAAAATCCCAAAAGGGCTGAAAAAGGTTTCTTCTCCTACTCCTCACTTGCTTTTTCAAGCTAGTAGTAAAAAAGTATTGCTGTTACTTTGGCTGAAAGCTAGATACCATTAGATTCGGCGTGTTTACTGTTAGGGAGTGCCAAAATGTCTAAACAGCTGGGTCAAAAAATTGCACCCACACCTATATCAAATGATATCAATGTGGTGGATTTGATCGATCGATACTTCACCGCTTACAACTCAGCGCGGTTGCGGGAAATCTGCCAACTACTGAGTCGTGATGTGCTAACGGAAGGTGTCACGGTGGGAGTTAGCCTTTCCGGTGCGATGACGCCAGCAGGATTTGGGGTTTCAGCGCTTGCACCCTTAATTCGCAACGGCTTTATTGACTGGATGATTAGCACTGGTGCAAATCTTTATCACGATATGCACTACGGTTTGGGTTTTGAACTCTTTGCTGGTAATCCGTTTTTGGATGATGTGAAACTGCGCCAAGAAGGCACGATCCGCATTTATGACATTATTTTCGGTTATGATGTGCTGCTAGAAACTGATGCATTCATCCGCAAGATTCTCCAAGGAGAAGCGTTTCAAAAGCGGATGGGAACGGCTGAGTTTCACCATTTACTAGGTAAATATGTCCGAGAAGTAGAAAAGCAATTGGGTGTGCAGCATTCTTGCTTGCTAGCTACAGCTTATGAGTACGGTGTACCGATTTATACGTCTTCTCCAGGAGATAGTTCAATTGGGATGAACGTCGCGGCTTTAGCATTGGAAGGTTCGCAGTTGGTAATCGATCCATCAATTGACGTGAATGAGACAGCAGCGATCGCATATAATGCCCGTGAATCAGGAGGTAAAAGTGCGGCTGTAATTCTTGGTGGCGGTAGTCCTAAAAACTTTTTGCTACAAACCCAACCGCAACTTCATGAGGTTTTGGGGTTAGAAGAACGAGGACACGATTACTTTGTGCAATTTACCGATGCACGTCCAGATACAGGCGGTTTATCTGGAGCAACCCCATCGGAAGCTGTCAGTTGGGGTAAAATTGACCCGGATGAGTTACCTAACACAATCGTTTGTTATACCGATAGCACGATCGCTCTACCACTGGTGAGTGCGTATGTGTTAAACAAATGCCAGCCTCGTCCCCTGAAGCGTATATACGACAGGCGAGAAGCCATTTTAGAGAAACTGCAAAAAGACTATCTAGCAGCTAAAACCCAACCATCAGATCAGGTTCCAGCAGCAGTTGCTGAAAGTGCTTCACAGCAAACAGCAACTTATCCCTGTGGACGGCTGATTCCGAATACTCACTAAGGGGATAGGTAGGGAGCAGGGGAGCAGGGGAGAAGTTATAGTAAGTTTTTCTCCTCTGCCCCTCTGCCCCTCTGCCCCTCTGCCCCTCTGCCCCCCTGCCTCTTTCCATGCTCAATGCCCTCATTCCTTCCGTCCAATCAACAAATAAGTTGTCATCTTGCCTTTGCCTTTAACTTCGATTTCGCCTCGTTTTTCAAATACAAATTCATCACACAAGCACTTATAAGTATTTTCTGTAACCTGGATTTTACCAGCAATACCTTGAGATTCCATGCAGCTAGCTATGTTTACCGTGTCTTTACAGAGTTCATAAGTAAACTTATTCAGATCGATGACTTCCCCGACTACCGAACCGCTATGGATGCCGATACGGATGTTGAAATTTTGGTTATTCTCAATATTAAATAGAGCGATCGCAGTTTGCATATCCAATGCCATCAGAGCGATCGCTTGAGCACGATCTTGGCGGCGTGTAGGTAAGCCACCAACCACTACATAAGCATCATTAATGGTTTTGATTCTCTCTAAACTGTATCGTTCGGTGAGGCGATCGAAAGCTGAGAAAATTGAGCTGAGTAGGTTCAGCAGTTGAATTGCATTTATAGAAGTAGCAATTTCGCTAAAGCCAACGATATCTGCAAATAAAACTGTGACATCAGCAAAGTCTTGGGCAATACTAGCTGGTTGTTCTTTCAGTTCTTTAGAAATTGCAGCTGGTAAAATATTCAGCAATAAACGTTCGGTTTCTTCCTGCTGATGGCGCAGCGCTTTTTCTGCTGCTAGTCGTTGGGTGACATTGCGAAAAATGCCGCGAATCGCAGTTGGATGACCTTCGACAAATTTACAATTAATATTACCTTCTAGAAAGATTGTTTGACCGTCTTTAGTAACGAATGTGGCCGTTACTTGCCCAAGCTTTTTTCCTGATAAAACACGATAAAACCTTTGCAAACAGTGTTGTTTAAAGTCTGGATGTATAATATCGAAAACACTCATATTTGCGATTTCAGCTTCGCTATATCCCAAAGTTTCTCGCCATGCACGATTGACATACAAAAAACGACCAGATGGATTAACACATTGAATCAAGTCATTAGCATTTTCAAATAAATCTCGATATCGTTCTTCACTTTCCACAAGAGCATCTTCTGCTTGTTTGCGTTTAATAAATTGGGCAATTTGGCTACCAATAGAACCCATCATTTGCAATAGGTCTTTATCTTTTGGTAGTAAATCCCGGCTAAAGAAAACCATTACTCCTAAGATTTCACTATCGTCTAAAATGGGGAAGCCAAAAGCTGCGTGTAATCCAGCCTCCGCAGCCGGTCGCGATCGCCTTTGATCTCCATCTACTGTGATATCTTTAATCCACAAAGGCAAACGTCTGATCCAAATTCGACCAGGTAAGCCAACACTAGGTGTATAAGTAGTTTGCCAGGTGATTGCTTTAAACTCTCGGACAGAAACTAATCGACTTGACCAAATTTCCACACACCTTAATACTGCATTTAGACTATCTCCTTCTACCGAAGTGCCAATATATTGGCTTGGTGTCCAAAGTTCACCTAAATCCCATCCCAAGTTTTGACAAATCGACTGCAAAATTTGTGGAATTGCCTGCCTTATGCTCTGTGATTCGGATAATATACGAGTAATAGAATACTGGGCACTTGTACGCTGTTCCCGGCGTTGCCAAGCAGTGATATCCCGACCAATATAGACAATATCTTCTAGTCCTTCTGTTTTTTTGGGAATCACTGAGCAAGAAAAAGCAATCAACAATTTTTCTCTAGTTTTTGTTCGGCAAACTACTTCTAGATTCTGGGAATTAGGCTTTAAATAAGAATGTTGATAAATAGCTTTAATTAAAAGTTGATCCTCATCAATGATTACTGATATTGGTTGATTTATTAATTCTTCTTCTTCAAAACCAAATAATTCTTGAGCAGCACGATTGACTTTTTTTATTTTTCCTGAATTACTGGTGACTAACAAAGCATCTGCCATTGAAGTAATGACTTGTTCCATGTAATTAATGTTTGATTAATATACAAGCCTGTTTTTCCAAAATTTATATAATTTACTATTACTCATTTTTTTACTAAGTTTATATTACTTGATTAAGCGTGCTATTTTTACATCAATCGAGTATAGTTGAGCAAAAACGACTAGTTCGCTGTGGCGGAAACTTGCCTACCTTTAACAAGTTGTTCAGAGTAACTTATCTAGTTAATTGAGATAGTAGCTAGATTTCCGTCGTGCTGTACTAATGTAATGTCTAAGCTAGTACAAGAGGTTTTGTAATAAGCACTTTAGTCCTTATTACAAACTTACTTACCCAATTTAAACTAAATAGGCTTGATTAATATTTTTAATATACTTCTTTTGGAGGATTGACAATTTAATATAATATTGCTGTTTGAGTAGCTTATCGTTAACAGTTGCCTTCATGTTTAATTTTAATCCTATGTGGTATTTTACAAAACGGCGAATTAGATAAGTATTTCAACCAAATATAGCCGTAAACACCCAATACGGTTCGGATAAGCATTTTGAACTCAGAATAGGGTTTGGGGAAAAGGGCAAGAGTTAAAGGGGAAAAAACCTTTAACCGAACCGTATTGCGTAAACACCTTTCATTAGTTTCGCGTATCTTGAAAGTTAATTTTTAAGATAGCGCGATCGCCAGCATTTAGGAAATTTGAAACCCGCCACTTGATAAGAGAGTGGCGACTCTGTAGCTAGGTTCCCGCCACTCTCTTATTCTTCAATTCCATCAATGAAGTTTATGATTGTGCGCTGGCTACAATTTGATTCCAGGCTTTAACTGCTGTCTGTAAATTTTTTAGTAGGTTATTTTGAGAAATATCATTGTACTGAACCGTACCTTCTTGGCTGGTGAGGGTATAGGTGATATAATCAGCAGCACCACTGGGGGCTGGATAACTCAGATTCCGAAATTTACTAAACTGAGAACGTTTTAGCGATCGCACAAATTGTTGTACCTGTTGCACAGAAACGCGGCGAACACTACGTTCAGAATCATTAGCATCACCAATCCGCACGCGAATGAGTCGCCCATCTTTGAGTAAAACAGTCTCATAGGTTGTGCCAGCAAAACCCCCACTGGAGATTTGGCGAAACACTATATCTCGATCTAACGGTGGTGGTAACTCACTAGTTGGAATTTGCACAGGCTCCAGTGTAGTTTCGTTAGGCTTTTGATTCAGCCTGAGTGCGGAACCTGTTTGATTAGTATGATAAACCAAGGTTTGATCAACTCCGCCGACAACCACCCGCCAGCCTGATACCAAAGCTTGGGTACAGAATTCATCAGGATTAGCTAATTCTAAACAGCTATCTCTCCAAGTTTGCTGTTGAGCCTCAATAATGGTTAACTGAGAAATTGGCTGTTGCAAACGTCTGGATGCAGCTTGTAAAACAGCATTTTTTACAGATGTAGGTAATTTATTTGGCAGATTTTCTGAGGGAGTGTTTGCCGAAGCTAAACGTAGCGATCGCCCATTATTATTGGTATGATAAACCCAGTTTTGTTTGCCATTAGATACCACAATCCGCCAACCAGGAACTAAGGCTTGGCTACAGAATTCATCAGCTTGAGGCAGTTCCAAGCAACCATTGCGCCAAGTCTGTTGATTATAGTCAATAATTTGCAGTTGTCTAGTAGGAATTCCCTGCCTGCGCGCTAAATCTCGTAGTACTGCATTAGCTACTGGACGTGGCAAGCGGTTTCGTTTAATATTGTCTTTGAGAACTTCATTGCTTGTTTCTAGAGAGAAGTTTGCAGAAGCGCCCGTCGCACTTTTGATAACTGTTAAACCGCTAGCAACAGATAAAATTCCAGTCAAAATCAAAGCAGTGAAAATTCGCCCTTGATTGGTGTTAAAGTAGTTTTTTCGCATGATTTTCATAGTAAAATAGAACAAACAAATAGTATTCAGCTAGTAATAGACAATAAAGTATATAATTCCAGAACTTCACTATCTGGAATTAGTTTAGTCTCTAGATTCTGAAACAGATATAGAGACAGACGCTGATGTACTGATCGTTTGTTCCTTATAGAAATTCTGGTTGAAGAATTCAGCAGTCAGAACAATCAGTGGTGGATACCCTGCGGGATCTTGCTACAGAACCGCCACTGATTGAAAACCACTAAATCTTCTCTTTCATAGACGTTACACGAATGATTTAGTGGGGATTTTAAACCCTCTTATTCATCCGCCAGCCGACAGAATAAATTCTGTTACCGGTAGCGGGGCGTTTAGCCCATTCTGACTCCTGACTCCTGAATTCTATTTGATAAATCCATCAAATTTGCCAGCTTGTAAACTACCCGCGCTCCCACATTACCATCCCACTCCGCATCACCGACTTCGCAGATATCAAAGCCAATAATTTTTTTTCCACTATTGACCAATTCTCGGAACAGACAAAAAGTTTGCTCTAATTCTAACCCACCTGGAACAGGAGTACCCGTACTCGGACAGAGTTTTGGATCTAAACCATCTACATCAAAGCTAATATAAACATATTCAGGTAAATGACTAATAATTTCTCGGCATAAATCAATCCAAGTTGTTCCAGAATAAAGCTTTTGCTTAATAGCTGGGTCGTAATAAGCAATAATGCGATGATCAGATTGGTCAATCATTTGCACTTCATCATGACTAATATCACGCAAACCTACCTGCACTAACTTAGAAATTTGCGGTATTTTCATCGCATTAAACATAATCGACGCATGGGAAAACTCAAATCCCTCATAAGCGTCGCGTAAATCTGCGTGGGCATCAATGTGCAAAATGCCATAGTTTGGGTATTTAGCTGCTAATGCTTGGAAATAACCTAAAGGCGAACTGTGATCTCCACCTATGACTGCAACTTGCTTACCATTATTAAATGCTGCCTGACAATTTTCAAACAGCCATTGATTAACCTGTTGACCAGCTTGATTAATTTCTGCCAACACAGATGTTAAATCTGGTGTATCGGAGAGTTGTTTCCCTTGGGCTAATCGTTCAATAATTTTTGCTGCCAAGGCACGGTAGTATGTGTTCTTCTCTAAAATATCCTGGGGAATTTCTTCCATAAAAATTCCCTGCTTCCAACCATCAGGGTTATCAAAATCGAACAAATCTAATTGAGTCGAAGCATCTAGAATTCGCTGTGGGCCATTAGCAGTGCCAGCACCATAGGAAACAGTGACTTCCCACGGCACACCAAAAACAATCAAGTTTGCAGACTCATAATCGCAGGGCAAACCTAAGAGGTTGCCATTTATTTCACCTACGCCGCTGGGATTGTAGTCTTTTAATTGATTACTCATTGAGTATCTTCTGGATTTACGTGGATAGACAGCACGCCGCCTAGTTGACATCTGCATTGTAATCAAAATTTTTCACAGGCGGTAAACTAATGGTCTGTCAAGTTTAAATTGATGGGTAAACAAGCTCGTAGTAAGCAAGTGGATCAAATTAAACATAAAACCTCACCCTGCCCCCGGCTTCCCTCTCCTTAGTAAGGAGGGTGAGGTTTGATCTTATGTTTAATTACGCCTACCTACTTAAAGACTTTAGTCCTTATTTTCTAAGCACTGAAGTGCTTATTACTGACGAATGACTAACTATTTACTCAACCCGCTTAACTTCAAATCCCCGTAACCCTTCTGGTACTTCATATTCAACCACAACATCTTTAACTACAGCAGCAGGTGGCCCAGAGTGACACCAGCGAACCATGTTATCCACAACCTCTCGCGCCCCTTCAAAAACTGCCTCTACTCGATTATCGGGGAGATTCCGCACCCAACCGGTTAATCCCAACTGGCTAGCTGTATCCACAGTGGAATAGCGATAGCCCACTCCTTGGACTCGGCCAGAAATGAATACATGGGCGCGGATGATCTTTGGCAGTGCTGTGGAATTCTGCATAGACTGGTCTAATCTTTACGTTTTCCAGTCTACCTAGTTTGTGTATACACAACCTGTTTTTAATTTCAACTGGCGAAATTAATCACGGTCATCGTCATCATCATCATCGCGATGTCTGTACTCCCGATCATCGTCATCATCACCGCGATGCCTATACCTCCGGTCATCATCGCTGCGATGTCTATACTCCCGATCATCGTCGTCATCATCGTCGCCGCGATGTCTATACTCCCGATCATCGTTGTCATCATCGTCGCCGCGATGTCTATACTCCCGATCATCGTCGTCATTATCGTCGCCGCGATGTCTGTACTCCCGGTCGTCATCATCATTACGGCGATGTCTATGCTGGCGATCGCGATTATCCCATTCTTCATCACGTTGTTGCTGCTTGTCACCGATTATATTTCTGAACATATCCCCTATTCCCATAATTTTCCTCCTGAGTTAGCGAATCTCTTTATTCGGGTTATCTTTAGTAGTTTGTCTAATGCTTGTGGCGGATCAATCTTCCAGTGGGTGTAGATAAAAATAAAATTATCTCTATCTTTGGGAGTGTAGCAAAGTAGTGATAAAGTATTTTTTACTACCTGCTAAATACTGTGAATTTAATTCAATAGTAGTCTGTTTTTAAACCTGGAATTTTGATTTTTTTATGTCTAACCTGCCACCACTCAGTACAGAAACAATTTGGGCAATTCTTGATGATAAACTTGATGATGCCACAGTCAACCAGTTACTATGGCATTATTTAGGCTATCGGTATGATTCCTCAACTGCACAATGGGACACTAGCCTAGTTGCACCAGGATGGCAGAATGACTACCCACAACCACCAGATTTTATTGAATCTCGCCCCGCAATAGTCAAGTTGACTCGTTCCATTCCTGCTGAAAATAAACAAATGCTAAAAGAAAAGCTAGGTTTTAAAGGATATAAAATTGGGGAATTTGGGCCTAGGCAAACCCGCAGAGCAACGGCGGCAAATTGGTTATTAAGTTATCTACAACAAGCAAATTAACGGTAAAATTGAGTAATCTGATACCGCAGATATTTAGTAAAAAACATCTTATCTTTACTGAATATCTGCTATTTAAAAAGTTAAGAAATAGCCATTGTTTATCCGTTAAAATTTTATACTTTGAATTATATAACATTTTAGGCTTAGTAGTATTAAGGGCGAAAAATGCCTTAATTTAATTTTGATATTAGTAAAAAAATATGATGCACAGTCAAAAAATGCTAAGAACAGTAATTCTTTACAATTTTATTGATAAATTCATCCTGAAGATAGAAGCGCTGGCTGCATAATTCTTTCTCTAGAGCTATTTGCAAATTCAATTGAGCATCAGAGAATATTTCTATCAACCCTTGATATTACAAACACGTTCTATGGCAAAGCCAATTGAATTTAATTTATTTGCACCTTATAACAAAGGAGCTGCATTAATTGGTTCTTTTTCTGATTGGCAAGAAATTCCAATGGAAAAAGGTGATGATGGTTATTTCCGCACAAGTGTTGAACTAGAAGACGGCGTTTATAAATATAAATTTCGCGTTCAATCAAATTCATGGTTTTTTGAACCAGAACAATGGGTTGATGTTACAGATCCCTGTGCAACTGATATAGATGAACAAAGTGGAAAAGATGATGGTGTTATCCGGGTCAAAGATGGCGAAAGGATTACCGATACATACGTTTGGCAACATGATGATAAACCTTTACCTGCTGACCATGAATTGGTAATTTATGAATTACATGTTGGTGACTTTTCTGGTGGCGAGGATGACCCTTATGCACGAGGCAAGTATAAACACGTTATTGAAAAGTTAGATTATTTGTGTGAACTAGGAATCAACGCTATTGAATTGATGCCACTTAAAGAATATCCTGGTGATTATAGTTGGGGTTATAATCCGCGCCACTTCTTTGCAACAGAATCAAGTTATGGTTCAACTGCTGAGTTGAAAAATTTGATTGATGAGTGTCATGGCAAAGGTATTCGTGTAATTCTTGACGGTATTTATAACCACTCAGAAGCATCTGCTCCCTTAACACAAATTGACCACGATTATTGGTATCATCACGAACCTCGTGACCCTGATAATAATTGGGGGCCTGAGTTTAATTATGAACATTATGATGAAAAATTAGATATTAAGCCAGCTTGGAAATTTATTGGTGAGACAATCCGTTTTTGGATATCAGAATATCATCTTGATGGTATTCGCTATGATGCAGCGCGGCAAATTGCTAACTACGACTTCATGCACTGGGTTGTTCAGGAAGCCAAAAAAACTGCTAGCATGAAGCCTTTTTATAATGTTGCTGAACATATTCCTGAAACTACCAGCATTACCAATGTAGATGGGCCAATGGATGGTTGCTGGCATGATAGTTTTTATCACTGCATTCTAGAACACATTTGCGGTGATACATTTGATTTAGAGCGTCTCAAAGATGTCATTGACTGCAAGCGCCAAGGCTTTTTGGGTGCTACCAATGTGGTAAATTACCTCACCAACCACGACCATAACCATGTCATGGTTGAACTGGGTAACCGTGAGATTTTTGACGAAGAAGCCTTTCGGCGGGTTAAATTAGGAGTAGCCATCCTAATGACTGCTGTTGGCGTACCTTTGATTTGGATGGGAGAAGAATTTGGCGAGTATAAACCTAAACAACCTGAATCATCCAAAATTGATTGGACGCTGTTAAGTAATGATTTAAATCGGAGTTTATTTGATTCATACAAAGGCTTAACCAACCTGCGTAAAAGCAATCATGCTCTCTACACGGAAAATATTGATTTTATCCACGAAAATGCAGAGGCGAAAGTATTAGCTTATACTCGTTGGAATGATGAAGGTTCTCGTGTAGTTGTAATAGCAAATTTCTCAGGAGATTTTCTAGCTGGCTATCATGTTCCTAACTTTCCTAGCGCTGGTACATGGCACGAGTGGACAGGCAATTATGATGTCGAATCTGGTGACGATGGCATCATCACAGACTTGGGACCATACGAAGCGAAAGTGTTTGTATGGCAGTAATTATATACACTACCACTGAATCAGTAGTCTAATAGCAAAGAAAAGGGGAAAAGATATTTCCCCTTTTCAGTTATTATTTTAGTTCACGTACAGTTTAATTAGAAATTTGTCAATTAAAAAATAAGCTATTTTAAAATTTCATGAGTTTGTGTTACACTTCTGAGTTGAAGTGCGTATATAAAATTGTCAGAGCATCCCCATGCACAATAAATTACTTAATAGTAATATCGACAACGCTAACATTGAGAACGATCGCATTTTATTAACTCCCAATGAAGTAAAGTCAAAATTACCTTTAACACGATTAGCCGAACAAAGAGTTTTAGCATATAGACAGGAAATAGAAGATATCCTGGATTTTCAAGATCGTAGAAAATTTATAGTAGTTGGCCCATGCTCAATCCACGACCCAAAAGCAGCGCTCGAATATTCTGAGAAATTGAAAATATTGGCCGAGCGAGTCAAGGATAAGTTGCTACTAATTATGCGAGTATATTTTGAAAAGCCAAGAACAACCGTAGGCTGGAAAGGATTAATTAATGATCCAGATATGGATGATTCTTTCCATGTAGAGAAAGGTTTATTAATTGCACGGGAGCTACTATTAAAAATTACAGAGTTGGGATTACCTGCTGGCACAGAAGCACTAGACCCAATCATCCCTCAATACATCAGTGAACTGATTACATGGTCTGCTATTGGCGCACGTACAACTGAATCACAAACTCACCGTGAAATGGCAAGTGGGCTTTCGATGCCTGTAGGTTTTAAAAACGGTACTGACGGCAATATTCAAGTAGCTTTGAATGCCCTACAATCAGCTGGAAATCCGCATAATTTTTTGGGAATTAATCAAAACGGTCAGGTCAGCGTCTTTCAAACTAAAGGTAATGGCTATGGTCACGTAATTTTAAGGGGTGGTAGTCAACCTAATTTTGATCCAGCAAATGTCAAACTGGTAGAAGAGAAATTAAAACAGGCAAATTTACCACCGAGAATTGTAATCGACTGTAGCCACGGCAATACCAATAAAGATTACAAATTACAAGGTGCTGTCTTAGAAAATATTATTCAGCAAATAGTGGATGGTAATACATCAATTGTTGGCATGATGCTGGAATCGCATTTGTATGAAGGTAGTCAACCGATTACTGGTAAAGAAGAATTAAAATATGGTGTTTCTGTAACCGACAAATGTATTAGCTGGGAAGAAACCGAAAAAATTATTTTGGCTGCTCACGAAAAACTTAAATAAGAAGTCAGAATTCAGAATGTCATGAATGGGGAATTTAGAGCATGTTTGCAAGCCTGAAAGTATAATAATAAACCCCGCTGCCATTCCTCTTGTTTCGGCTACAGTCAGCATAGATACAAATTGAAAAACCTGCTCCACATTAGCTTTAATTTGGTTGTAGCGTGGCAAGGATAAAAAGTTGAAAGTAGATTTTTGAAAAAACGGAGATAAATCAATATTTTCTGCTTTTTCCTAATGCACAACTTTAGGCTTGCCACGCCATTACAAAACTAATGGCCCAGAAAAACGCTCAGGTGGTGGCGATAAATTTTATCTATCGAGAGAAGAGTTTTAGATTTGTAGCGTCAGCTTTTGGTAGGGTAGGAAAGTTCAGTGGTTCTAAATCAGTAGGAAGCGAATCCCCAGCAGAAGAGCTACCTACTAGGATCTTTAAGATATACCTAAGATAGATGTAATAGTATCTAACATGTGCTAAAGACTCAATACTACCAACTGTAGGATTGAAAATTAGTATTTTTCTACATAAAATTAAAAATCTAAAATTAAAAATTGGTAACACTGATGGTTAGGAGTGTTAGAGTTTCAAGAAATTCACCGAAACTTTTCAGCGGGTATTCATGCTGAAGAAACTACAGAAAAAGCAAATTTCGATAATTGCGGGTGCAGCACTCTTTGCCTTTTTAACTGGGGCAATGGTATCAGCACCTGAGATTGGCAAGTCTCTGGGAAAATGGCTCAAACTGAGTCAGAATCAAGCAGAGCAAAAATCAGACGGTAGTGTTGCCCAATCAGCCGTCTTTGGGCTGATATCGCAATCGCTGCCAGAACGGGCGGCAAAACTAGCTGCGATCGCTCAAGAATCGCGATCGCCAGACCGGAATCGCGCTCGTTATCTTTTGGCGAGTGATTACATTGAAAGAACCCAAGGGAAAAAAGCTCTGGTTTTACTCCAAGGACTAGAGAAAGACTATCCCATCCTCGCGCCCTATATTTTACTCAAACAAGCCCAAGCAGAGGATATGCTGGGCGAGGACGGCAAAGCCTCGGATCTCAGGCAAAGGGTGCTGAAACAGTATCCCAAAGAAGCGGCCAGCGTGAAAGCGTTATATCTGATTGCTCAACCAAAGCAACAAGAAACTGCGATCGCTCAATTTCCTTCCAATCCTCTAACTTGGGAAATTATCCGCAAACGCTTGCAAGAAAATCCCAATCAGCCACAATTACAATTGATTTTGGCTAAGTATGCCTACGATCAACCAGGCATTGTGGGCGTTTTGGATCAGCTAGCAAAACAGACTACCCTCAAACCCGAAGATTGGGAACTCATTGGTACTAGCTATTGGGAAAATAGTCAATTTCTGAAAGCGGCTAATGCTTACGCCAAAGCACCCAAAACATCGCGCAACCTCTACCGTACTGCACGGGGTTTACAGGTAGGAGGCAAAGATAAAGAAAAAGCGATTGCTACCTATAAACAATTAGTGCAGGAATTTCCCAATAGTGAGGAAACTGGGACGGCACTACTGCGTTTAGCAGAAACCGCAAAAACACCTAAAGACGGCTTACCCTATCTTGATCAGGTAATTAGTAAATTTCCCAAACAAGCTGGTACTGCACTGGCACAAAAAGCCAAAACCCTCCAAACTCTCAAGGATCAAAAGTCAGCTAGCGCGGCGTGGCAATTACTCATAGGTAAATATGGTAACTCTGACGAAGCAGCAGAGTATCGTTGGAAAATCGCCCAAGATAAAGCCGAAGCCAAAGATTATGTCGGTGCTTGGCAATGGGCAGAACCAATCGTCACTAATAACCCCAATAGTATTTTGGCTCCAAGAGCGGGCTTTTGGGTAGGTAAATGGGCCGCTGCACTGGGGAAACAGCAAGAATCTAAAACTGCTTATGAATATGTGGTTAGCCAGTTTCCTTACTCTTACTATGCATGGCGAGCCGCGACAATGTTGGGGCTAAATGTCGGCAATTTTGACAACGTGCGCGTCATGAACCCAGAAGTAATCGCCCCCCAGCGTCCATTACCGCCTGCTGGTTCTGAAACTTTCAAAGAATTGTATCTGCTAGGTCAAGACCGCGATGCCTGGTTACAATGGCAAACAGAATTTCAGAACAAAATTCAGCCAACGGTAGCAGAGCAATTTACCGAAGGGTTGATGCGGCAGGCTAAAGGAGAAAATCTCATCGGAATTGATGAAATTTCTAAATTGGAAGACCGGGAAATACCAGCCGAACTTGCCCAATATCAGACTCTGAGTAAACAAATCACCTACTGGCAAGCGCGTTATCCATTTCCTTATCAGCGAGAGATTGAAAAGTGGTCTATTGACCGTAAACTTAATCCTTTGCTAGTAACTGCTTTGATGCGTCAAGAGTCACGGTTTGAACCAAAAATCAAATCTGTCGCTGAAGCTACTGGTTTAATGCAGGTGTTGCCGAGTACAGCTAAATGGATCGCGCCACAAATCAAGGTGGATTTCAAAACAATAAGTTTAGAAAATCCCAACGATAACATCATGCTGGGTACATGGTATTTGGGTCATACCCACGATCAATATAACAATAACTCCTTGCTGGCGATCGCTAGTTACAATGCTGGCCCCGGCAATGTCTCCAAATGGTTGCAAACTCTAACTACAAAAGATCCAGATGAGTTTGTTGAACAAATTCCCTTTGATGAAACTAAAAACTATGTGCGGCAAGTATTTGGCAACTACTGGAATTATCTAAGGCTTTACAACCCTGAGATTTCTGGCATAGTGACAAAGTACTCGACCACACACCCACAACTACCGACGCGATAATCTTAGAAAGTTATGAGTTGTGAGTGTTGAGTTCAAGCAATTTTTTAATTCAAAGTTCACAACTCATAGTGATATCTGTTTAGGTTACGATGTCGAGATTCGCTTTGTAGCACCCAAAGGAAAGCGATCGCACAAAGTCGAGCCTCTGAGGATTTCTGCTAAGGAGTTAGTTTAGTCCTGTGATTGCTCTCACCAAAAGTATCCCTTTTTAGTTGGATAACTAGCTATCCAATAAAGTAGGCAGACTCAAGAGCGATTACTCTGACAAAATTGCGATGTCTACGACGGGCTACGCCTACGCACCAAAAAACAATTAGCAAAATCAAGTAAACCTGTAGTAGTCATTCTAGAAAAAGCTAGAGTTCTAAAATTTTGGCATATTTGAGCTACCCAAAATCATCAGAGAATAATGGCACATCATAAAATTTAAACTTTTGGTCTACTGTAATTATTGTTAAACCTTCTACCAAAGCTTGAGCAATTAACATCCGCTCAAAAGGATCTTTATGGTGTAGAGGCGAATCAGCAACCTTTATTCCATGTGCCAATGTCATAGATAAAACCTCAAACCGACTGAAACGCAAAGCCTCCTCCAAATTACCAGGAGCAATTAACTTTCCTAAAGACTGTTTAATTGAAATTTCCCAAGCACTAATCGCACTGACAAAAATTAAATTTTCAGGATTAATAATTACCTCTCGTAACCGATCTGACAATTTAGAATCATTTTCTAAAAACCACAACAAAATATGAGTATCTAATAAAAAACTCACTACTCATCCCCATAAAATGCTGCAATTACTTCTTCTAGAGTCTCATCAAAATCATCAGCAATCTTAACTTTTCCCTGCCAAAAACCCGCGACTCTTGGCTTTAAGGCATCATTTAAATCAGCTTTAGTAACTGTCGGCTCAGGTTGAGTCAAAGGCAAAACTTTTGCCAAAGGGACACCTTGATGAGTTAGGGTAACTTCAACATTATTTTGGATATCTGACAATAAATCAGCTAAATTCTCAGATAAATCAGCAATATCAAAAGTTTTTGGTGACATTTGGCTTATGCCCTACTGATTACCAGCATTATAACCAATAAAATCTACCCTCATTGAAGATAAAATCGAATAGTCTTGGAGGATGAAGAATGATTAAAAAATATAAAATGTAATCGTTAACACGGTAAACAATTATTTTAAATCGGCTCAGTTCCCTGTTGCCACAACTCCAGCCAATCATAATTAATACTCGTCACGGCAAAATCTGGTTCTTTATGGAACGGACGGCGTAAGTAGTGAATAGAACAATTACCTTCCATATCTTCTCCTAAAGGCACTTGCACCAATGCCAAAATGAAATTATCTGGCTTGTTTAGAGCAGTAATAATTTCATTCTTCGTCACTGTCACAGTTTTAGCACCTGTGATTCTCCCTTTCACTTCAATAAATCGCAACTGTCCTGTTTCTGGAATACGCGACTCAATATCATAGCCGCACTTCTGATGACTCACATTTATCGGTTCGTACCCTAAATTGCGTTCTACTTCCATCACAGCCGTCATTGCTGCCTTTTCTACTCGTTCCGTCTCCCTGGCAAACATCGCCGTTGTTGCCTGTTGTTTGCCTTGCATTCGTTGCAGCAAGCCTACTGAAACTACCAATGCGCCCCCAACCACCACAGGCGGTAATGGCGATAATCTACGTTCTTGCTCTAATTCCTCCAAGCGCTGCATTAACCGTGCTTGCAAATCATCCGCTCGCTGACGTGCCTTACCTGAGTTAATTTTGGCATTAGGCTTGCCAGCTTCCTCTTGCATTTTCAGTTCTTCAGCCCGATGATCCCAGTAATTAATCTCCTTGGTTAATCTATCTTTTACTGCTGTCATCGTCTTAGCAATAAGTTCCTCTTTGCGCTGCTTGAGTTCTTGAAGATGTTGGGGAACAAGGTGAGCGATCGCATAACTCTTGGCTTTCGGCACGATTAAATTCCTCGCGGACATACTCAGTGACTCGCTTATACAGTACCGCTTCTAAATCCGATAGTTCATATTCTATACGGATGCGGTGTGCTTCTGATGCCAGACGAAAATTAGCTCCATCAGCAGTAAAACTCCAAGCACCACCAGAGGTGATTATTTCTAAAGTAGGTTCTCTGTCTCGAAAGACTAACTCATTCCCTAGCGTGCCGCTAGCATCTTTGTATGTTAATTCCACAACATCAGATCCATGCCACTGAGCATCAACGATGGCGACAATACTGTTTGGCAGGATACCTTGTACTTGCGTGCCTTTTGTTAAATCCTCAAGTCTAAGCATATTGCGGTGTTTTCCCTTTTGGCAAATGTCAGTAGCAATGTAGATACCAATGTTTTTTGGACAGACATTGCTCCTTATGACCATAAGAGACACTAGGCTGGTTAGTAGCTAGTATATTTACTGTTTGTGGCTGTGGTAGCTTGATGTTGCCTAGAAAATAGCTTGAGGGCTGATTTAAGCGATCGCTCCATGCTAGTGGCTACAGGTAAAGTGAAATAGAGTGCGATCGCATTCCCTGCTACTTAGATATCTTTGCGAAAATTATAGATTGACAAAGAATTTGGTGGAGCCGTGAAGGACTGGATACTAGAGAAGGTGTATAGGAGATTTACGCAAGAAGCTAGCTAAAGGCTATGCAACAATTCTGATTTTTAAGGGGGGTTGGGGGGATCAAAAGCTTGTGGGGCAATGTTAAAAGACTTGTGTGTACACCGTAGGCTTGCGGGCAGGGAAGACGAAGCGTAGCTTTGGCGGGGTGGGGTTCTTCGGGTTTAATAAGTAATCAAGGGAACATGACAAAATGTCCTGTTTGCAAGAAAGTTTTGATTTTTTGAGTGATCGCTTCTAGTGTTTCTTGGCTTGGTTGTTTCTTAGGAAGCTTTTTGCCCCGATATCTTCTGCATAAGGATTTTACAGATTTTTTCCCAGATTTTCGCTTCTTCAGTGCATAAACACTAAAAGTCATCGTAAAGAGTCATAACAGAAAAGTTTACTTAATTAAGTATCAGAAAAAAGGTGTAAAGAAGATTTACTGGCTGATTACTGATTTGAATCTTTGAGTTTACATTAGACCTGCCTTGAAAATAGAGGCTGAAACAACGCAAAATCGTTCCAAGATCATTTTCATTGTTCCTTGTGAGCGCAGCTCATGGAGTCTCTTGCAAAAATATATTTTTGCACTCTTAGGGAAAAGGAAAAAGGTTAAAGGGAAAGGATTTTGAGTTTCTTTACCCTTTTCCCCCGCCCCTTATCCCCAGAGGGGGCCCCACCTTCCCCTTTACCCCGACAAATGCCAAGAAGTCTATTGTCCTGTCTCAGTTCAAATCGTAGAGTTAACAACTCAATTAAGTCGGGTCAAATGACTCGACTGTATTCTTCCCCATAATTGCAGCAGAAAATGAAATACCAAATAGTCCTTCAACACAGCGAAGAAGACTGCGGGGCTGCGAGTCTTGCAACCATCGCCAAACACCACGGACGCACATTTACCCTCAACCGCATCCGAGAAGCCGTAGGTACTGGTTCTAGAGGAACATCCTTGCTGGGATTGAAGCGGGGTGCAGAAGTACTAGGATTCAATGCCCGCCAAGTTAAAGCTAGTCCCCAATTACTCGACCAATTAGATCAAGCTCCTCTACCAGCAATTATCCACTGGAAAGGCTACCACTGGGTCGTATTATACGGACAAAAAGCTAAAAAATACGTCATTGCCGACCCTGGTGTTGGTATCCGTTACCTTACCCGTCAAGAGTTAATGGCAGGTTGGGGTAATGGCGTCATGCTGCTGCTGACTCCAGACGACAGTCGTTTTTATCAACAAGAATCAGATAAAATTGGCGGACTGGGAAGATATCTGCAACGGGTTTGGCCTTATCGTTCTATTCTCGCTCAAGCGATCGCCATTAACATCGCCATTGGACTACTTTCTTTGGCATCTCCTTTCATGATGCAACTCCTCACCGATGATGTCTTAGTACGAGGTGATACCCAACTACTAACGACTGTGGCCATTGGCGTTATCGCCATGAACTTAATTAGAAGCGCCATTAGTTTAGTCCAATCTCACCTGATTGGTCACTTTGGTCAAAGATTACAATTAGGGCTAATCCTAGAATACGGACGCAAACTCTTACATTTACCCCTATCCTACTTTGAAGGACGACGCAGTGGGGAAGTTGTCAGCCGCATTGCCGATGTCAAAGCCATCAATAACTTAGTTTCCCAAATTGTCCTCGGATTACCCAGTCAATTCTTTATTGCTATAATTTCCTTGGGTTTTATGCTCTTTTACAGTTGGGAACTAACTCTAGCTTCCATAGTTGCATTTATGATTATCACGGGTGTTAACCTACTTTTCTTACCCGCGATGCGCCAGAAAACCCGGAATCTGATTATTTCTGGTACAGAAAACCAAGGCTTTTTGGTAGAAACATTTCGCGGTATCCAAGTATTAAAAACTACCCAAGCCACTCCCCAAGCTTGGTCAGAATACCAAGGGAATTATGGTCGCCTCGCCAACCTGGGCTGGAGTATGATGAAACTGGGGCTGTATAGCAGTACAATTACTGGCATTCTTTCCACCTTCATTAGTATTGGCATCCTTTGGATGGGTAGCTATTTAGTCATTAATCGCACCTTAACAATTGGTCAATTAATGGCATATAACGGCATGAGTGGCAACTTTCTTGGCTTTTTAGGTGCTGCCATCGGCTTAGTAGATGAGTTTATCACAGCCCAGATAGTCCTTCAACGCATGACGGAAGTTATTGACGCTACCCCAGAATCTGAAAATGATTTTAAAAAGCCTTGGGCACAAATTCCTGGTCATGCAGATATTACTTGCACTGAACTTAATTTTCATCACGCAGGTAGAGTTGACCTCCTCCAAGATTTTTCCTTAACTATTCCTGGCGGTAAAGTTATTGCTTTAATTGGCAAATCTGGCTGTGGTAAAAGTACCCTGGCAAAATTGCTGACTGGTTTATATAAAGTCGAGTCTGGCAATATTCGTTATGGTTTTTATAATCAGCAAGACCTATCCTTAGAATGTCTCCGCCAACAGGTGGTATTAGTTCCTCAAGAACCCCACTTTTGGAGTCGTTCGATTATTGATAACTTCCAGTTTAGCTATCCCCATATTAGTTTTGAAGAAATTGTCAAAGCTTGTCAGATTGCAGGTGCAGATGAATTTATTAGCAAACTCCCTGATAAATATCAAACTGTTTTAGGAGAATTCGGGGCAAATCTTTCTGGTGGACAACGCCAAAGATTAGCCATAGCCAGAGCCATAGTTACTCAGCCACCAATCTTAATTTTAGATGAATCCACGGGCGCACTCGACCCAGTAAGCGAAAGACAAGTATTAGATAGACTTTTATCCCATCGTCACAATCAAACGACTATTTTAATTAGTCACCGTCCCAAGGTGATACAGAGAGCAGATTTAATTGTATTTTTAGAACAAGGACGCTTAAAAATCCAAGGTACACCAGAAGAATTGCGCTCTTTACCTGGTGAACATTTAGATTTCTTAGATGATCTTTTTCCTTCTCAAAATGGGTTGGCGCTAATATCTTCCTCGGCTCATCATAACGGCAAGACTGCCACTATTAATTAAGATAGTTCGTACCTCGGCTTCTCTAGGAGACGCTACGCGTAGCTTCTCCGTAGGAGTACGCTCGGTAACCTAATTCGTAATTCGTAATTCGTAAGAGATCATGGTTAGTAATACAAATTTTCTCCCTCCAATTCAAACAAACGAATTCCTCCCACCAATTAATCGTTGGACAACATGGGGCGGAATGTTTATTCTCTGCGTTCTCGGATTAGCTGTGCCGCTTGCTGCAATTTGTAAGTATAAGGTTACAGTCCAAGCACAGGCGGTTGTGCGTCCGGCGGGTGAATTGCGAATTGTGCAAGCGGCGACTGAAGGTCAGGTTATGCACATTTATGTCAAAGAAAATCAATTTATCAAAAAAGGAGATGCGATCGCAACTATCGATGACTCCCGTCTGCAAACCAAAAAAAGTCAATTGCAAACTAGTATTCAACAATCTCAGTTACAACTAGTGCAAATCAATGCCCAGATTAGTTCCCTTAATAGCCAGATTCAAGCCGAAACTGACCGCCTTAACCGGATTATTACTGGCGCCGAAGCCGAATTGAGCGGCCGCCGTCGCGAATATCAAGATAAAAATCTTACCACTGTTTCCGAACTCCAAGAAGCTGATGCCAACGTCAAAATTGCCGAGAAAGAATTGCTGGCTGGGAAAGCACAGTTAAAAACAACACAAGCAAATCTCCATGCTGCTGAAGCTGCTTTGGGTGTAGCCCAGTCAAAACAGAAGCGATATGAGAGTGTAGCCAACCAAGGGGCGCTATCTCAGGATCAATTGGAAGAAGCACAATTATCTGCCAGACAGCAAGAGCAAGCGGTAAAAGCGCAACAAGCAGCAGTGGAGGCACAAAAACAGACAATTGAACGGTTACAACAAGCTGTATCTGCTGTGATTGCCAGAAGACAACGCGCCCAAGTTGCCGTAAATCCAAGTAATGCAGCAGTAACTGTTGCTACTGAGCGAATTGCTCAAGAAAAAGCCGGAGGGGAAAGCAACAAAGCAACTTTAGAAAAAGAACGCCAAGCCTTAGTTAAGCAACGGATTGAAATTGAAAAGCAGTTAGAGCGTGATACTAGCGAACTCAAACAAGCAGAAATAAATTTAGCTCAAACTGCGATCGCAGCTACTGCCGATGGTATCATTTCCCAACTCAATCTGCGAAACCCAGGTCAAACTGTGCGTGCTGGCGAGGAAGTCTTGCAAATTGTCCCCTCTGATGCACCCCAAGTTTTGAAAGCTGCCGTGGCATCTGAAGATCAAAGTAAGTTAAAAATTGGTCAAAAAGTCCAAATGCGGGTCAGCGCTTGTCCTTACCCAGATTATGGTACTCTCAATGGTCAAGTGCAGACGATTTCTCCAGATGCGATCGCTCCTCAAAAGAATGGCACAAATACATCTATGAATGGGACTACTAGTCCAAAAGCTACTGCACCTGGTGCTTTCTATGAAGTCACAATTAAGCCGGAAACTTTGGTTTTAGGTAAAGGGAAAAACCAGTGTCATATTCAATTGGGTATGGAGGGTAGGGTTGATATTATTTCCCGTGAAGAAACTGTGCTGCAATTCTTCCTCCGCAAGGCGAGGTTGATTAGTGATTTATAACTTTGTCTTTTGGGAAGTATTACCTAATTTTAGGTTTTTAAAACTTTACTCTCATATTTGTCGAAGTAAACAAGTGAAAAATTTTTGCGATCGCTCTCTGCTGAACAACTCAACGCTTTAGGAAGTGAGCCATAAATGTTAGATTAGGAAATATTCTCATCTATCAATATTACATCTTCATATATTTCTGCGATTGCACACCGAAAATCAACGCTAGCCAAATGCACTTCTTCCCCTTTTTCATAAGGGTAAAGTACCCAATGCCCTTCGTCATTGCGGCGGAAGCATTCGACACTCATTCTATCTGGTGAAATTAACACATATTCTTGCAGTGATTCTAAATGTCGATAACTAGCAAATTTCTTTCCTCTGTCATAGCCTTCGGTTGATTCAGAAAGCACTTCGATAATTAAGGAAGGATAGCACTTAAAATATTCAAATTCTTTATCTTGTGTATCGCAAGTCACCATTACATCGGGATAAAAATAGCGATTTATGACCTCGATTTGTGCTTTCATATCTAACATATAGACACGGCAACCACCACCCCGGAGATGGTTTCGCAACAGTACAAACAAGTTTCCTACTACAGTTACATGAGCATCGCTTGCTCTTGCCATTGCGTAGACTTGCCCATCAATATACTCGTGTTTGATTTCACTAAATTTCTCGCCTTCTAAATACTCTTCTGGGGAGATATAGTACTCACTTTGGCTAATGACCATTTTAGTACCTTAGTAGTTTTATCAAATATTTTAACCCATACAACAAATTTAATGAGCGACAGCGCCACCAGTTGGCTTCACCTTTTTGAGAAATAAAATAGCAATCCCACTGAGTAACAATGCAATCCCAATAAAGTAGAAACAATCATTAAAAGCCATTACAAATGCTTCCCGGCGGACGATGTTGGATATAGATGCGATCGCTTGATTTTGGGCTGTACTTAAATCTGCTCCTCGACTGACGAAATACTGCGTCATTTGGTCAATACGCTGTTGAGTTTCTGAGTTATATAAAGATACTGTATCGCCCAATCTATTAGAGTGAAATTGCTCTCTATTAGTTAACAATGTTGCTAAAGAAGCAATTCCGATAGAACCGCCCAGATTCCGCATCATATTAAATAAACCACTTGCCGAACCTGCTTCTTTTGGACTTAATCCACCAGTGGCGATAGAAGTTAGCGGCACCATAATTAAAGGTTGACCCATTGCACGCACAAATTGCGACCACCGTAACTGATCTAATCCAGTTTCATTAGTCATTCCAGAGTTCATAAATGCACTGATGGAAAATAAAGTGACACCAACAGCCACCATTAAGCGCACATCAATGCGTTGCATCAATTTGGGTATGAGGGGAATAATAAATAGTTGGGGAATACCAGCCCAAATCAACACTTCACCAATTTGCAGCGCATTGTATTTTTGAATTTGGGCGAGATACAACGGTAAAATATAAATTGAACCATACAATCCTACCCCCAGCGACACATTGACAATACTAGCTAAACCAAAGTTGCGCCTAAACAAAAGCCGCAAATTAATAAATGGTTGCTTACGAGTTAATTCAATATAGAAAAATATCGCCAAGAAAATTCCTGCAATTATACTTAAGCGCACAATCAACGCTGAACCAAACCAATCTTTGCGGCTACCTTCTTCTAAAACAACTTGTAGGGAACCTAAGCCAATAGCCATCGCAATAATTCCCCACCAGTCACCTTGTTTGAGTAAATTAATTTGGGGTTTTTCTTGCTTAATTCCGTACCAAACACCAGCCAGCATTAATGCTCCTGGAATTACATTTATATAAAAGTTGTATTCCCAACCAAAATTTTCGGTTAACCAACCTCCTAATGTTGGGCCAATTGAGGGTGCAAAAACTGCACTAAACCCAAATGCAGCCAGTCCAACTGATTGTTTGGATTGGGGTAAAGTTGTTAAGACAACTGTCATAGCAGTAGGAATTAAAACTCCTCCGCTAAAACCTTGCAAGGCGCGAAATAAAATCATGGAATTAAGATCCCATGACCAAGCACAGCATATAGAAAAGAAGATAAAGAGTGCAGTATTGACTAATAAATAACGTCGCAGAGAAAATACTCGTGATAACCATCCTGTTAAAGGAATTACCACAATTTCTGCTACAAGATACGCGGTAGAAATCCAAGAACCTTCTTCGAGAGTAGCTCCTAAACTTGCTTGAATATCTTGCAGCGAAGCATTAGTTATTTGAATATCCAATACTGCCATAAATGCACCAAGCATACTGGCTAATACACCAATCCAGGTTCTTAGCGGTACACGCTCTGGTGGTAAAGCAGGATTTTGCCCTTGCTGACGAATTACACCTGTATTAGCCATAACTTTATTCCAGTTTCAAGGTTAAGTAGCAAAAAAATTTATGATTAAATCTTATATCAATATGTTCTTTGCCTCTGCGTAAGCTTGAATCAGCAACGCTAAAAATTAAAAAATAATTGCTATAGAAAGCTTCATTAAGATAAATCTAAATTTAACTGAGGTGATTTATTTTAAACTTCTTGAGTTGTAATAATTCCCTTTTGCTCATAAATTGGACGCATTATTTTCCTTAAAGCAGGTAACTGTTTGCTAAAAATAATTGACCCTAAAATACAAGCTATTCCATCAATAATTAAAGTGTTGGAAGCGCCAATACGACTTGCTAGGAAACCTCCTAATAAATTACCTACGGGAATCATTCCCAAAAATGACATTGTGTATAAGCTCATCAATCGCCCGCGTTTATTGTCTTCGACAATAGTTTGTAAAAATGTGTTGCTAGCAGCAATCTGAAGAATTGTTCCTAAGCCAACAAATAACATTGTAAATAAAGAGAGTGGTAAAAATCTAGATAAAGAAAAGGCAATTAGACCAGTTCCTAAAATTGCTGGAGCTAGAGCAATCAATTTCCCAATTCCTAAGATTGTTTGGCGCGTAGCTAGATAAATACCACCAGTTAAGGCTCCAACTCCAGATGCCGCCATCAAAAAACCCAAACTTTCTGCACCACCTTTGAGAACTTGTTCGGCAATTACAGGGACGAGAATAGTGTTTTGCAGTCCCATCAGGCTGACCAAAGCTGATAGCAACAAGATAGATCGAATGGGTGGGAAGCTAAAGGCATATACAAATCCCTCTTTGACTTTTTGCAAGGGATTACCCTGAGTTACCGAATTTTTCCAAGGTTTAACTTTCATCGCCAATAAAGCGGCGATTACAGCAATGTAGCTCAAACCATCAATTAAAAAACAATAGCCAGTTCCAACCCTAGCAATTAATAAACCCCCGATCGCAGGGCCAATTAATCTAGCACCGTTGAACATCGTGGAATTAATCGCGATCGCATTGGCTAAATCTTCTCTGCGTTCAACCAATTCTGGCACAAAAGCTTGACGGGCTGGCGCATCTAAGGCGTTAATAAATCCTTGGAACAAGCTCAAAGCGATGATGTGCCATACCTCAATCACTCCAGTTAACGCCAGCACTGCTAATGTTAACGATTGAATCATCGCCAAGACTTGCGTACCAATTAAGGTACGATACCGAGAAAAGCGATCTACAAATACTCCGCCAAAGGGAGCTAAAAAAAAGTTAGGAATTTGACTCGAAAATCCCACAACTCCCAACATGAATGGGGATTTTGTCAAGTCATAAACTAGCCAAATCGTGGCAAGTTGCGTCATCCACGTCCCAATTAGGGAAATACCTTGCCCAGCAAAAAATAACTGGTAGTTTCTTGACCTTAAAGCAGGTAGTAGCGGTTTTTTCATGTCAGGCTTGCTTTATACCAATCTGCTTTCATAGATATCATCTCACCTCATCTCTATACGCCTCTCTTTAGATGTAGGAGAATCTCATAAGCAGAAAGAGGTTTTTCATCTTGCTTACAGGCCATTTCGTATTTAATGATGTCTGGTTGATTACTTACTAAACCCCAAGAACCCCACCCCGCCAAACCTACACTTTGTCTCCCCTCTCCGCAAGCGGGGAGGGGCTGGGGGTGGAATTCTTTTATTATGGGTAACTTAGGGAACATGATATTACTTGACTTCCACCGCAACTTCCGCAGACATCCCAGGAGTAATCCGCGATTCGTATCCTTGAATGCTCTTTTGGTCGAAAACTATTTTAACGGGAATGCGTTGGACGACTTTAGTAAAGTTACCTGTAGCATTATCCGGTGGCAATAAGGCAAACTGAGCGCCAGAAGCTGGCGAAATACTGTCAACACGACCAATAAAGTTGTGATGAGGGAAACTATCCAGCTTGATCTCTACAGGCTCTCCTGGGCGCATTTTTTCTAATTGAGTTTCTTTGAAGTTCGCAACTACCCAATAGCTGTTATCCACGATCGCCATTAATGGTGTTCCTACTGCGACGCGGTTGCCAACTTCCACATTTTTCCTACCTACCCGTCCAGCACTAGGGGCAGTAACATTTACATAGGATAGTTGCAATTGCGCGTCTTTTAGCGATGCTTCTGATTGCGCGATCGCTGCTTTTGCCGCTTCGTATTGACTACGTTTAACTGTGGTATCTTGTCCGCCTGCGGTAGCTTGTTGCAATCCTCCCTTAGATGCCGCCAATTTAGCTTGGGCGTTGGTGACATTTTCTTGCGCTTGTGCTAATTGAGACTGGGCTTTGGCGACACCAACTCTAGCAGAGGCTAACCTGGCTTGGGCTTGTTGTACTCCCTGAAGAGCAGCGTTCCTTTGTGCTGTAGCCACGTTAAAAGCGGCCTTGGATGCGTCTAGCTGCTGGCGAGCGATCGCACCTGATTGATACAACTGGTTGTAACGATTGTAATCTGCTTGGGCATTTTCCAAATTCGCATTTGCTTGCGCTACCTGGGCTTGGGCGGCAGGAATCCCTGCTTCGGCTAGTCTGACTTCAGCTTGCGCTGCTGGTATCCCAGCTTGGGCTTCTTGCACTGCTGCTTGGGCTGTAGAAATTGCTGCTACTGCACCACTGACATCTCCTTGTGCTTGAGTTGTCTTACCAGTGGTGGTTTGTGAACTCAAAGCAATATTTGCTTGAGCAGCTTGCGCTTGACCGCGAGCATTTTCGAGGGCGGCTTGTGCCTGTTGCACCTTACTTTCATAGTCCCGTGGATCTAACTTCACCAACAATTGTCCCGGTTGCACCAGTTGGTTGTCATTTACCAGCACTTCACTTACAGTTCCGGGAATGCGACTACTAACTTGGTGAATATTTCCCACAACAGTCGCGTTGTCTGTTTCCTGGTGGGTAGAGGCGTATTGCCAGTAGTGAAAACCAAAAGTACCTGCGGCGATCACACCCACGCCTAATCCTGCCAAAATTAAACCAGTCGGTCTTTTCCGTTTCGGTGGAACTTCTTTCTCGATCTCAGGTGCTTCTGTTGTGGATGTTTCTGCGGTAACAGTTTCTAAAGTCTCTAAATCAGGAATCACTTCTTTTTCTAGAATTGGGGTTTTGTGTCCATTGCGTCCGTTAAATGTGTTAGCACCCATGATTCTTAACTTCCTTGCTCGTTCAATAACTTGATTAATAGTCGTTTATTTAGAATGCGTAATATTGTCTGAAAAAAATCCTTATTTCCTTAGTATGCGTAATATTATCTCAAAACAAATCTTTACACTGCCTCCCCCGGTCGGGTGATTATAAAATCATCTTTAAGACAGGTTAGCGATCGCTCGATTCAAGATTTGGGAAAACAGTTCGCGATCGGCAAAGGAAATACCATCCATTGCTTCATCACGCACGGCTGCGGCGATTGGCGGTAAAACAGCTTCTAGTTCCTTACCTGCATCCGTGAGCCAGATTCGCCAAATGCGCCGATCTTGAGTGTCGCGTTCTCGACGCACCAAACCGCGTTCTTCCATCCGATCTAGTACGCCTGTTAAAGTTCCTCCCACTTGTTTGAGTTTATCTCCAATACTAGAAGTAGGTAAACCATCTTCTTGCCAAAGACAGCACAACACCAACCAGTGAAATGGCGTCAGTCCAAAGGGTTCTAGCCTCTCAGTAAACTTACGACTCAGCAATTGTGAGACTAATTTGATTCTGTAGCCCAAATTGTATGGTGCCAGATTTTGCTGCCACGACTCTAAGGTTGGGGAGTGATTAGATGTAGAAACCATTTAGCAAAATACTTAGTATGCGTAGTATTATCATAACTAAACTAATCTTTTTTAGCAATAGTTACTTTACATCTATCTTAGGGAAGAACTTGAATCAACTGGTACTCTTTTACTGTGCCAAGAATGCGGTAAGACCGAGGTAATTTAGGGGACTGGTCAGCATAGATCCAAGCATAGCTTAAAACTGCTATTTGCGAAATAGAGGCTACTTGTTCTTTAAATCCAGGCAGTTCGGCTTTCATGACCTTTCGTTCTGGGTAAAAAACAGAGTGTTACTAGAATTATTGGCTTTATAACTGACCGCTCAGTACTTGAAGATTGTACAATCAGAAAAATTGAAAAAAGCTTTTGATTTTCTTAATTAACATAATTTATTCAGACATAGACGCGTACAATGCTAACACAATTACAAAAAGTTTTAACAGCACCTATTACTCAAAACAGCAAACAAAATCAATCTAGATTAACTGTTCTTTTTTGGTACAGTCTCAGTCTAACTTTTGCTGTTGGTTATATTTTGATGGGGCTGCGACAAGCTTTC
This sequence comes from Nostoc sp. DedQUE12b, assembly GCF_034530835.1. Lineage (NCBI taxonomy): Bacteria > Bacillati > Cyanobacteriota > Cyanophyceae > Nostocales > Nostocaceae > Nostoc > Nostoc sp. DedQUE12b. The sequence goes on from NZ_JAVRCI010000012.1 coordinate 74,473, forward strand.
ACCAGCAAATATATAGTGAGCGACGATGCACGGGAATATATTTCTTGGATCTATCGTTACTTTAACCCAGATTTATTTCCTGGGGATTTAATTGCTGATTATTTTCAGTCGGTGACACCAATTGGGTATGGTATTGTTTATAAAATAATTGCAGCTTTAAATATAGATCCAATTTTATTTGGCAAAATTTTTCCATTAGTACTGGGAGTAATTACAACTAGCTATTGCTTTGTAGTTGCTATGGGGATATTACCAGTACCAATGGTGGGGTTTCTCGCCTCTTTACTTTTAAATCAAAGCCTTTGCCTTCATGATGACCTATTTTCTGCTACACCTAGAGATTTTATTTATTCCCTGGTTTTAGCTTTTATATATTATTTAATACGCTCTTCAGTATTTGGTATATTAATTGTATTTGCGCTTCAATGTTTAATATACCCTATCATAGGTTTTATCAATTTATTAATTTTACTTTTGAGACTATTTCGCTGGCAGAATGGGCAGATAACTATTTCTCATAACCGAAAAGATTTTATTTTATTTGTAGCAGCCACTATAACTGCTGGCATCCTAATTTTACCTTATACTATTCAATCATCACAATTTGGCCCGACAATTACTGCTGCTGTTGCGAGAACTATGCCAGAGTACTGGGATGGAGGAAGATTCAGGTATTTTACTCATAATATTATTAATTATTGGTTTGATGGTAGAGATAGCGGTTTTTTTGCTTTAATTGCACCTCCTCAACTATTATTTGGTTTATTTTTACCAATTATCCTGAAATTCCAATCTCACTTTCTCCTAACCAAACAAGTAAAGGATGAAGTCAAACTATTACTACAGGTAGTAATAGCTAGTTTAATCATGTTTTTTACTGCCCATGCCTTAGCTTTTAAATTGCACTGGCCTAGCCGATACACCCATCATACTTTTAAGGTAGTACTTGCTCTTGCAGCAGCAATCTCTATTACCTTAATTTTAGATGCTGCATTGCGATGGTCGAGACAAAATGGCAGACAAATTTTAATCTTGGGGACTATTACGATCCTTGGTGCAGGACTCATTTTGTACCCTAGTAGCTTAAAAGTTTTTCCCAAAACCCCTTATTTAGTAGGTCAAGCCCCAACATTATATAACTTTTTGCAAAAGCAACCGCAAAATATTGTCATAGCTTCTACTTCCCAAGAAGCAGATAACATACCCATCTTTGCTCAAAGAACAATTTTGGTGGGTAAAGAATATGCATTACCGATCCATACAAAATATTACGCTCAATTTCGCCAGCGGATGATTGACTTGATTAATGCCCAATATACTGATGATATTAATCAGATTAAAGACTTTATTCAAAAATACCACGTAACTTTTTGGTTATTAGAACGTTCTGCATTCCTTCCAGAATATATAACTAAAAATACTTGGCTACAACAATATCAGCCCGCGGCACAACAAGCGAACGCAAATTTACAGAAGGCTCTACCTGTTTTAGCAACATTAATTAACTCTTGTGCAGTTATTGAGACTGATAATTTAGTTCTTCTGAAAACAGAATGTATCAAAGCAGTAGCAAAGACTTGAATATAATGTCTTATGGAAGAACTTGAATTAACTGGTACTCTTTGACAGCGCCGATAATGCGGTGAGGTCGAGATAATTGAGAAGACTGGTTAGCATAAATCCAAGCATAGCTCAAAGCTGGTACTTGGGAAATAGAGACTACTGGTTGAGGGCGAGTAGGAAGATAGAAATTAAGCAGTACTTTTGTTTTAGCGTCCATCTCCACATAGTACGTAGGATGAGATTGGAGAATTGAAGCGATCGCACTTTGTTGTAAAAAAGTTTTTAAACCAGAGTTATAATCACTTAAGAGACCTATGCTACCTATCGCCGCCAAGGCCAGCCAACAGGGAATTAACCAACCTGCAATCCAATAACGCGCTGTGAGAAACTTTTTGTCAAAGTGGTAACGAGCAATCCACACCATAGGTAAAATTAACCAACCCAAGCCCATAGCCAAGCCAATACTTGCATACTTGCGGATATCAGAACTACCCCAGCTAAAAATGCCAATACTCGCTATAACAAGTAAAACACCTAATCCACCCAAGCCATAACTGAGGTTTCGGGGAAGATTCTTCTTTGCAAAAAGGTTCAATATCTTTTTTTTACTTTTTTGAAGAGGGAAGTGTGGGGGAATTCCTGTCTGGTAAATATTGCCTAACCAACTTAAACCCACAGATGCAAACAAAGCGATGAACGGATAAAGGCAAAGACTATAGTGAGATAAACGAGTGCTAAAAATACTAATTTCTACAAATAAAACAAGTGGAAAACCAACTAATATTAACTGGTAACAAGGAATAGGACGACGGAGAGTTAAAAACAAACCTAAAAGTCCGAAAAAAGCCCAAGGAAATGCTTTTACAGGAATATTCCATACATAGAATAGTAGCCCATTAGACTCCCGCTCTTCAGAACTTAGTTGTACAACAAACTTGATTAACTCCTCAAAACTATTATTTCCATAGTGTAGCCAGCTTAACCACAGCCAAATACAGCTAGGTATTAAACCTACGAAAAAACCTAAATATAAAATTGGGTTAGTAAGATGACGATGACGGCGATTTTCCCAAATTAAATAAGGTAATAAAGCTATAATTGGCAAGAAAATCATAAAGCTTCTAACTAAGAAGCCTAAACCTAAACTTAAACCAGCTAGAAAACTCCACCAGTAGCGATATTTGGGATGTAATTCCGTTTTTATTAAAGACAAAATAGCTAAAAGCACCAAGAGAACCATCGGTACATCAGGTGTACTTAAGCGAGAGTATTGTAGCCAGAGAAATTCCACACTTAAAATTGCAGCAGCTAGCCAACCTAATTTTTTGCCTAGCATAATTTTGCCAATTTCATACACCAGCCACAAGCTAAAAATGCCAGCAATCATACTAGGAAGACGCGCACTAGTATCACTGATACCAAACAGCTTGTAGAAACTGGCAATTAACCAATAAGGGCCAGGAGTTTTATGATGTGCTGTTTCCCAAGGAGCTATCCAATTACCAGAATCAAACATCAGACGCGCACGTGATGCGTAAAGCGCTTCATCATGTGCCATCAGGCTATTATGTCCAGAAGTAAATAGTAATAAGGGCAGTATCCAAACTAACAAACTAAAATAGGGCAATGATGCGATTAGGCGGATTTGTCGCCAAATATGCTGTAAGAAGTGTAGTTTATATAACATTAAATTGATAAAAATTGAATGCTGCTATTTAGGTATCCTGCTGTTATTAAAATATGTTACATAGTGTTTGTGAAAAAGTATCTGAAATTGCCGCAAATTTCGGAAACAGTACTCCAAAACAGAGATTTATGCAGTTAAGACCGAATCAGCGCCTGAAATTAGATGACACAGACGATAAACTGTTCTACGCCTATCCTCGCTTCGTTACCCATGTCGATGAAGGATTTATTCAACAGCTAACGGATTTATACCGCGATCGCCTCAAACCCAACACCCGCATTTTTGATATGATGAGCAGTTGGATGTCTCATCTACCAGAAGAGATGCAGTTTGACCATGTGGAAGGACACGGACTCAACGCTGAGGAATTAGCACGAAATCCCCGCTTAAATCATTACTTTGTGCAAAATCTTAACGAAAATCCGCAGTTACCTTTACCAGATGAAAATTTTGATGCTGTTCTCAATTGCGTATCTGTGCAATATGTGCAATATCCAGAAGCAGTATTTTCCGAGATTTACCGCATCTTGAAACCCGGCGGTATTGCAATTATCAGCTTTTCTAACCGGATGTTTTTTGAAAAGGCGATTCAAGCTTGGCGGGAGGCTTCAGAAGCACAGCGAGTAGAATTAGTCAAAGCTTATTTTGCCTCAGTTCCAGGATTTACAACCGCAGAAGTTATAGTTCATAAATCAACATTACCGAATATCTTACAGTGGTTGGGTGCAGCTGGAGGAGATCCGTTTTATGCCGTTATAGCTTCCCGCAGTTAAGTCAAATATTTACTAGTACAATGTCTTAGCTAGTGCAATAGGGTTTGTAGTAAGCACTTTAGTGCTTAGAAAATAAGGACTAAAGTCCTTACTACGAACTTACTTACCTGCTCAAAATTAAAATACTTTTGTATATAGATAATTTCTGTAGATGAATTATTGGCTAATGAAATCAGAACCAGAAGCCTATAGCATTGCTGACCTTCAACAGCAGAAACAGACTATCTGGGACGGCGTTCGCAATTATCAAGCTCGCAACTTTTTGCGCCTTATGGATGAAGGAGACTTAGCTTTTTTTTATCATTCCGCCACTAATCCTCCCGGTATTGCTGGGTTAATGCGTGTAGTGAAAAAAGATATTGCTGACCCGACCCAGTTTGAACCAGAAAGTCAATACTACGACCCGAAATCAAGTTCCGAATCACCTCGCTGGCAAACAGTTGTAGTGGAATTTGTTGAGGTTTTTTCTAACCCCATCTTGCTATCAATACTCAAAGAGAAGTTTAGCGCCGAAGAGTTTATGTTGGTGAAACAAGGAAATCGATTATCAGTGATGCCCGTACCTGAAGCAGTGGCTTTGAAGATTCTAGCGATGAAAAACTTCTAGTACCGCAAGGCGGAAGTCACCCATTCAAAAGTCAATGACACAGTTATTAAGTTGAAGGTTAAGAGCGATCGCCGTGTATTACTATTCAGCATTACCAATGCTCTTAGACGTTTCAAAAGTTAATATAATCAAAACATTATTCCTGTAGTTATATTTTAGAAACAAGCTGTATAATTTTGATTTTCTAGATTAATTCCTATAAACTTTGAATTAAGTAGATTAGGCATTGACGCCTTAGTTCTACCTAATAAAAGTAGGTAAAATAACACTATAACTAAACCTACACTTTACTAAGGCTAGGGCGTGTCTGCAAAGTCAATTTTGTGAATATTTATTACGAAAACTAATAGCTTACTGGAAAAGAAAGACTACCCCTGAGGTAATATTCACAAGCACAAGATCATTGATTTTGTACGTTGTAGACACACTCTAGCGCCATTCAAATCTCACAACTTTGATGGAGAAGATCATGTCAATCGCAAATACAAGTCAATTAAAGAAGCTGATAACGCTGATTCCTGCTGTTCTTTTTGCTGTTGCATCGTGGCCAAATAATGTGCAAGCTGCAACGGCGCCATCTTGTGTTAACCTTAGACAGTCGAAACAGGTAATACGACTGGCTCCTGATAAAATAGTAGCCACAGCTACGAATAATTGCAGTGGAACACAACGTTTTCGTATGATATGGGCTTTTGCAGTAGATGGTTCTTGCATAAGCATTCCGGCTGGTGGTTCGCGCACAGAGAGAAGGGGAATCCTGTCCCCGCCCTCACCTACAGTGAGCGAATTGCGAAAATGCTGATGAGGCTTACATAAAAATCTAGGCGTTGTTGAATTATAACTGGAAGCATAAGCTTTCGCTAGCGGAAAAGTTATGGTTCTAATTACAGCGGACATCTGCCCCAGCTTCTACGCTTCCTCCAGCACTCGGCACAGCAACGCTATTAAGCTAATCGGCATTTAAGTTGCATAATCAGGGCAGGCAAGATGCCCACCTCACAAGATATTGATAAAATTTTGATATGCAAATTAGATGTGTTTTAGCTTATTTTGTTATTTGAGGTCATACAATCCCTTGCGGCTGAATCAAATAGTTGAAATGGCGTTGTCTAACTTTACCACTCGGCTGGGCAAGCTTGTATCAGCGATCAAAATTAGTATATTGCCTAACTCCACTTCAATATTTTGAAATTAAATCTAGTAATTCAAGGTTTTTAAACTTCTTTTTTATGCATAATTCAAAGATTTATGTTTTTATTACTATTCCGACTCATGCAATCTGAAGCTGAGGTTATATTTAGTAGCTCATGGTCGTAGTTTAAGCCCATTGCACAGGATCTAATTGATAGTAACGTTGTAGTTGCTCATAAAGTGCCGGATGCTTGGATAACAATTGGTGCGGTTTCTCAAAGAATGTCTCAGTCGCTACGGCAAAAAATTCTGCGGGATTTGTTGCGCCATAGCTATCCATTACCGTCTTTGCACCTTGTAGAACATCATTGCAAAGTTGCTGATATGCTTCTGTCATCACCTTCGCCCAAATAGCATAATCTGAGTTGTTTTGCAGTATTGGAACTCCTTCAGCTTTACCATCTTCTTGATCTAACTGATGGGCAAATTCATGAAGCACAACATTACGTCCATCTCTCCAGTTCTTAGTGTCTTGTTTCACCTGTTCCCAAGACAGTACTAATTGGTCATTTGTCCACGATTCACCTAGTCTTGCTACACGCTTTTCCTCAACAACATATTTTCCGACGGAATTCCTTTCCTGAACAAAATAAGCGTTGGGATATACCAGAATTGAACGAAGTCTGGGGAAGTACTGCCCACGTTCATTTAATAGAAGTAAACAAGCAACAGCAGCAAGAGTCAATTTCATTTCCTCTGTCACCTGTAATCCTCTACAGCCAATAAATTGCTTTTCTGCTAAGAATACTTGAATATACCCCTGAAGTCGTCTGATTTCATCGGGAGAAAGACAGAGATAAATGGGAAGATTATTTTCAATAATGGCATTCCACAGGGGAGGAAAAGGACGATGTTTGATACGGTTTCTTCGTCTTTTGACGAGAATCGGATTGAGTAAAATCCCAGCGATAATCAGCCCAATGAGGAAAAAGAAAACTATGATTTTAATCATTGACTTTTGATCGGCTTACATATTTAATTCACTGATAAGCAGAAAATTTAGAATAATGTTATTCTTATAGCTCACTAACTACCGCTATTGGATCAGAATTATGCAAGATTGAACTTTACTGGAAAGGCTGTTTTGAAGTCCTTGCTCAACTTTGACAATCAGTTTATCAAAAGCCTCTTGATTGGCTGTCAATTGTTCTTGAAGAACTTTCTCTAACTCAGGTTTTATTTGCTCACATATATCCTCAATTTTTTTGTCACTCAAAAAACTAGAACGAATCCAACTAGGTACATCTACATTTGTCTTAATTACTTCTTGAACACTCTTACGATTTAGCTCCATTCCTGCCGCCATCACCGAAGCCCCATATACTAATGCAATCGGCCAGGTTAAATGCCCAGTTAGTATGAGAGTGATAATGCTAGCCACAGCGCCTCCACCAATTACTACATTGACGATAAACGCTACTGTTTCAGCCAAGATAGCATCTCCAATTTGTAATTCTGGGTTAACAAAAGTTGGGTCAATACTATCTTGGAACCTTAAGCTGCTTCTAGGTATCTGGAACTTTCGACAGATTGGATCGGTTTGTGCGGCTAAATCGGGTTGGATTTTATTGCTAAACCAAGAAGCGCATTGATGATTAATTATTTGCACAGCGCGTTCGCTTTTGAGCCACTGTTCTGCCCGACCGATCAAAGCTGTTTCCAAATCTGCTAAAGTCCGTATTTTGTTTTTTTGCCAATCTTTTAAACTTGGTTTAACTGCGTTGACAATCAAGCCATCTGCCAAAGGCTTAGTTAGTGATTCGATTAACTCTGGGATATGCCTTTCAATCAAACCTTTAAGCTGGTTCGAGGTAAATAGTTTGTTGACTTCTTGCTTAAAAGCAGCAGCACGCAAATCCCATCGTCCTACTCGTGCTAAACCTAGTGCAATGCACCGTTCCGGTTCTGGATCGGGGCGAAGCAGCGTTTCTGGTTCGGGAAACATTTCCTGACAAAGAACGTGCGTGAACTTCATGCGAGATGCACCGCCAGTCATCAGCACAAGTTTCGGCACGATTCCAAGTTTTTCCAGCTTTTCTTTCGCCTCTTTTAAAGAGTTGCAAAATGATTTAATCCAACTACGATTTTCCAGTTCAGGTAAGGGTTGATTTAAAATTTCCTCCATCATCAATTTATTCACTTGGGGAATAAAATAAATCTGTTCGTTGATCGACTCGAAGCCACGCGCAAAGGATTCAGGATCGCTGTATAGCTGTTCATTTGAAAAGTAATCTTCTTTAGCTTTGCGGCAAGCAAGTTCACAACGAGCTTGGTGATGGGGATATTCCTGAAATACTTTTTCGAGTAATGCTTTTTGTTCGTGGTTGGCGAGAGTCCGGGCAAAAATAGCTTTGTCAATTAGGGATGCACCTAAAGTATTACTCCCGAAATCTATCGGGATTTCTTCTAAACTTTTAACCAGAGTAAAATCTGTGGTTGAAGAACCAATATCGACAATTAGCACCGATGCCAGAAGTTTGTCATACTCCAACTTACCGGCTTCCTTGGCTTGCATGAAAGCAGCCCGCGATTCAGGCACAACATTTAATTGGGGAATGCCAGCTTCTTGAAGTAGCTTTTGGTATTCGGTGCGATCGCTAATTGTCCATCCTGAAGGGCAACCAATGTAAAAATAGCTACTTTCCCCACCTGCAAGTTGTTTAGTTTCTTTCAAAAGGCGGTAGTACGTTGCTACAAAAGTGCTAATTGTTTCTCGATATTTGGGATCGTTGTTGGGTTTTTGCTTGAAAGAGATTGTCAGTTGAGTAACGCCAGCTTGAATTAATGCTTGTTCGCCGACAAGATAACCGAGTTTAGGATGCCAGCCAAGGGCTGTAATTTGGTTCTTCTTGTTATTAATCTCCAGCATTTGGGGGGGGTCGATGCTTTCCACGATCGCTTTAGCTACAGCTGTTTCACCGTGTCCCAAATCAAAACCGATTGTTTCTAAAATTTCCATACCCTTATTGTCTATTATTCTCTAGCAGAGGAATATGCTGGTTCAATTACCCTACCGCGTCTAATCAAGCGATCGCCTTTTAACAAAGCCGGCGTTAGAGTCACGTGTTCTTTGGTATCGGGGTCGATACTTGGCTCAAAGTCAAAATACTCGCGATCGCTATTCGATCGGTAAATTTGAGCGTTAATTCCCTGAGACATTAAAATCTGTGGCAGAAGTTTCGCCAGTTCATAAGCCATTTGGGGTTTATCAAGTTTGGATGCGCCCATTAGTCTTTGGAGAAAATTCAATACCTCTGGCAGTTCTTCTATTGCTAAGTCGCCTTCATGTTTATTTGATTCTTCTAATCTAGCTACTGCTAGGTCGATAGTGTTGAGAGCATCGCCAAGATGATCTAGAAATACTTTGCTATCAACCCGGAGAATCGGTTGAGGTAATTCCAATACTCCTTCAGATATAGAATTATTTTGCTGGTTGTTTAATTCGAGTTGCAGTACAATTTCTAGTCCTATAAGTAGAAAAGTTAATAAGATAGCCATCCAAGCACCTGGGGTAGCTTTAGTCAAGGAGAACAACGAACCTAAGATGCCTATATAAATTAGTCCCTTTAGCAGTTTTAGGATTAATCTACTGGAAAAAAACTTTGTCCCTGAGTTAGTAATTTGCCTTTGTTCTGTTGGAGCAACTTGAAGATAGTTAGCCGCAGCCAGAGTGGCGATGGACTGCCGCAGCATATCGAGGAAAAAGGAAGCCAGACGAACTTGAGCCAAATTAAGCTTTTCAATGTAAATTCTTTCGAGATTATCGAGTCGGTTTTGAACTAGTTTAACTATTTGCTCAATCCCGATTGTGTTATCAATATCTATCTGGAGTTGGTTGCGTTCTTCGCTAAAAAGTGAAGTGATTGTTTTCATTGCATTGATTAAGACTTTAACGTTATTAATTAGGAGTGAAATGAACACTCGTTTTTTTCTTTCACCCTGTAATCAGATAATGACGAAATAATTCATAATTACTAATTATGAATTAGGTTGATTACAAATTACCCCATCAAAAGGAGGAGCAGAATGTTTATCTGCGTCATTGCAGACTACGGTACAGGAGATCCGGCATTTACTGAAGTCACACAACGTCTGCTGATGACTTTTCCCCATGCCCAAATTCATTTGCTTTCGGTTCCAGCATTCAGTACCTTGGCAACGGGATTCTGGATTGCCCAACTCGGACTCAACCCTGGCCCTAGCGATCGCCTAATTTATCACAACTGTGCGCCTCGTCAGGATGATCCTGAAGCCCGTCGAGATAATGAAGGTGAAGGATTAACTTATGCCCTTCTATCCAATGGTGTAAAAGTCGTGGGTGTGAATGCAGGCTATACCCTCTCCTTTATCAAAGACCATACAAAGGAGTTGCGAGCGATCAACGTTTCTCGTGGTGGTTCGCAGTTTCGCTCACGGGATGTATTTCCTCCGGCTGCGGCTGCGATTATGAATGAAGATTTTAGCCTTCTGGGAGATAGCCTCAAAAGTGAGCAAATCCCAGATGTTCCACCAGATCGCATTGCCTGGGTTGATGGCTACGGCAATATTAAAACAACTATTGGGGCCCATACAGTTAACTTGGAGCCTCAAACCAAGATCGCGATCCGAATTGGAGATATGGTCAGCGATGCAGTGTATTCTGATGGCAGTTTCAAGGTATCTGAAGGAACTTTAGCCTTTGCTCCTGGTAGTTCCGGTTGGTCAAGAGGCGATTCAGGGGAACCATTGCGCTTTTTAGAGCTATTTTTGCGAGGAGGGAGTGCTTGGGAACGCTTTGGCCGTCCTCGCGTGAATCAGCAAGTAACTCGAATTGCCTGAAATCGGGTAATTAGCCTTTGTTACTGTCAGTAGACCGAAAAGTTTTCCAGAACCCTTACCAGCCGTTAATTAGAGTTTAAGAACACAATTTGCCGCAATCCTGTTAGAGTCAGCTTTTCAAGGAACGAGCGTTGTTGGTGGTTTAAGAATCCAGTACAGGCGTAGGCGCAGCTCGCACTTCGACATAGTTCGACTCCGCTCACCAGTCGCTCTGTTACCATCGTAGACATCGCGATCGTCAACATAAAAACCTCGTCTGAAACCCTGATTATTTCGTCAACTTACAAAACTTTTCGATCTACTGACATTTAGTCTTAGCGTCAGTCTGAACGTGTTATTATTTGCTTCGAGATTCCTAGCTGTTTGTTCTGATAAAATACATAAAATACAGTGCTTGTTTTTGTTATCCCACTCAAAAGTGCACAAGTTTCCAATTCCTGGGAGCGTGTTACACAATTATTTGAAAGATGTATTAAATCAGTTTGCAATCAAAGCTCACCAAACTTTCACGTTATTGTTGTTTGTCACGAAAAGCCCAAAATAGAATTTACTCATCCTCATATTACATACATTAAAGTTGATTTTCCCCCTCCAAACGAGCCTACCCCTGTAGCTAAAGGAGACACAGACAAAGGGCGTAAAATCTTAAAAGGATTGATGTATGCTCGTCAACTTTATCCCACTCACACTATGACAGTTGATGCTGACGATTGTGTGAGTCAAAAGTTAGCGAAATTTGTTCAACAACACCCTGATTCTAATGGATGGTTTATAAATAAAGGTTATAAATATCAAGAAGGCAATAATTACATCTATATCAAGAGAAGCAATTTTTATAAAATGTGCGGGACTTGTAATATTATTCGATATGATTTAAATAATTTGCCAGAAAGCGCAGAATATAATCGTGGCTACGGATACTATAGATATTATATAGACCACGCTAAAGTTAGAGATATTTTAAAGAACAAAGGAAAATCCATTAAATCATTACCATTTCCAGGTGCGGTTTATATTTTGGCAACAGGAGAAAATCTTTTTGAGAATTCAAAAAGATTAAGATTTAGCATTTTTAATCGTAAATTATTAAATCAATCATTGAGAGACGAATTTGGATTATACAATCTACAGCAATCCAAAGAGATTTATCAACTATCAGAATTGTAAATTGTTTTTGAAAAAATCTAATGAATGGTCTTATATGGTGTGTTAGCGGAGTGTAACGCACCAAAAGCTTGAAATTGTGCCGTAGTTTCTGCTTTAACACAACGCCAGTTGCTACAACGGATAGTGCAGCGTCAAGCCTTCTTTTCTCCTGTAAAGACGTTAACGCCAAAGAGTAGGCTTGTCTGCAATACGCTATGCGAACGCCAACGGTATGAATTCTCTACCAGAGGCTGCCAACGCTGAGAGCGAGTATTCGAGCGTCGGGAACTCCGCACCGCACTAGCCCCTACGTGTATTTTAAAATCAAATATTAGTCCTATATAATGGAGTATTTTGCGAGGTTGATAGGCTACAGTGCCACTATGCCAAAATTTAAATCAAAATCTCAGCAATCTAAAAAATCGAAAAAGCAGGCTAAAAAGGAAACTTCTACCCTTAGCCTCAAAGAACAGTTAGCCCAAAAGCGCAAATCTGCCCAAGTACGTCAAGAACTCACTAGCTTACTCACCACCGCCATTTTTGGCGGTGTCTTTGTTGGCATTCTACTTTTTTTTGTAGCTGGAATTAAAGCAGCAGTCCCTGGCGTGTTAGGGATAATAGTCATCTCCCTTTCCTACAAATATCCGCGCCAAGCCCTATATGCCTTCATCATTTACATACCTGTGGGAGGTACTATCACCTACTACTTGGGCAATAGTCCTATACTCCAATTGGCTAAAGATGCCTTTTACGTTCCAGCGCTAATTGGACTTTGGCAAACTTGCCGTAAACAGGGGCTACCTATAATTATTCCCAAAGGCATTAAAACCCCACTTTATATTGTTTTCGCTTGCAGTCTGCTAACACTGTTGTTTGTCAATGGTGGACAGCAATTTAACCCGCAGAGTGTCGGACTATTAGAAAAAGCACCCCAAGAAATACCATTAGGTATGGGAATTCTGGGACTAAAAGTATTTTTAGGCTATGTCCCTCTGATTGGTTGTGCCTACTATCTAATTCGCGATAAGCGGGATTTTCTATTTTTATTGCGCCTCCAGATTGTCCTCACACTGATTTGCTGCGGGCTAGGATTTATTCAATACTTTTTACTACTAACTGGTGTATGTCAAGGCACTAGAGGTCTTGAAGGAGATGCCTTATTTAGAGCAACACTCGAAGCCCGATGTTATTTTGGTGGAGCACTAGTGTATAGTCCCGAAGAAGGGATTATTCGCCTACCAGGGACATTTGTAGCTCCTTGGCAATGGGCTTGGTTCTTAATTTCTAGCACCTTTTTTACCTTTGCCACCGGTTTCACCGATCCCTCGCCAATATGGCGGCTCATCGGTTTAGGTTCTATAGCGGGAGTCTTTATCAATGCTGTAATCTCTGGACAGAGAATCGCCTTAGCTTTAGTACCAATCTGCTTCGGAATTTTGCTATTGCTTACCGGACAACTTGGCAACCTGAAACGATTTATCCCCATAGGCGTGGGACTTGCCTTCATTCTGGGAATTGCGATGGTGACTAACCCTGCTGTCGTACAAGAGAGAACCGAGAGTTTTGTCAGTCGTTGGAACGCTTCACCACCTCAAGATTTTATCATCCAGCAATTTGAAGAAAATTGGAAAAATGTAGACGGGCCATTGGGAAGCGGCTTAGGACGAGCAACCAACTCTGCCCGTGTGATGGGTCAAACTAAGCTTGTGGAAACCTACTACCCCAAAGTACTTTATGAAGTGGGAATTTTTGGATTACTAGCGTTTCTGAGTTTGGTAACAAGTTTAACAATTTTGGGCTTTAAAACCTATCGCTCCATAAAGAACCGTAATTTCCGTAGTTCCGGAGCAGCTTTGTGGGTGTTTATATTGTTTATTAGCACCAACACTTACTACTATCCTCTGGATGTCGATCCTGTTGCTGCCTATTATTGGTTTTTTGCGGGAGTTCTTTTTAAATTACCAGAACTGGAGAAACAAGATAAAGAAGATGCCAACCCTGAGCAAAAAAACAAGAAAAAACGTCTAAAAACAATTTAAATGAAATAAAAATGGCCAAAAAGTATGATTGAAAGTCAAAAATACCTCAGTATTTAAAACCTACCTCAAAATTCTCGCCATACACTTATTTTTCGATGATACTTATTGATGAGTAAGCAATTTCGTAGTCAGAGAGAGGAATGAAAGTGAGGTTTTCCAGAATCCGTGAAAATACAGTATGTAAATTAAAGCAATAGCCACTTACTGAATTTCATGAAAATTAATTTCTACAAGGCTATTATAGAGGCAGTAAAATTACTTAATAAAATTTATGAATAATTGGTCATTAGTTACTGTAGTTATCCCGACCTACGGACGAGAGGAAGCGCTACGCGATAGCATTGTGGATGTCTTAAAACAGGACTATCCAAATTTTGAAGTTTTAGTTGTCGACCAAACCGCAAAACACCAACCAGAAATTCAAGCCTATCTAGAAGAGATGGCGGAGGCTGGTAAAATTAAATGGTTGCGCTTAGATTGGGCAAGTTTGCCAGGGGCGCGAAATTATGCTGTCCGGCGGTCATCTGGTGAAATAATATTGTTTATTGATGATGATGTTCAGTTAACCCCTGGATTGTTAGCAGCCCATGCGAAAAATTATGTGCAAAATCCAGAGGTGGGGGCTGTAGCTGGTCGGGTCTTTGACAGAATGAAATTAGGTGATTCTGGAGGAGATTTACAAATTGAATATCTGCCTCCCGAAGCTATGGATCCAGGAATTGCTTGGTATCATATTGATTTGGTACATACCATCAAACCCCAACAAGTGCTGACAGCGAGGGGTTGCAATATGTCATTTCGCCGCGAAATCTTTACTAAGTATGGATTGAGGTTTGATGAAAGGTTTCGCGGTAGTGCAGTACGCGAAGAGTCAGACTTTTGTTTGCGGGTGAGACAAACAGGGTATAAGATTTGGTACGACCCAGAGGCCCATTTGGTGCATTTAGGCGAAGAAACAGGGGGTTGTCACGATATTAGTATGCGATCGCTAAAATATCAACTCACCTTTTACCACAATCATTTTTTACTGGGACTTAAAAACCTGACTGCGACTCAAGCTTTGCGCTTATATGGTCGTTTATTTGACTGTCACGTTCTCGGACGTCCACCTTGTCACAAAAGCGGTTCCCCCATCAAAATTGCCACTCGGGCTATTTTCTACACTTTGGGTTTTTTCAAAGCCTTGGGTACTGTCATTGAATCACTATGGAACGATGGTCAAATTTATAGTCGATTGGATAAACAAGTTTAGTTATTAGTCATTTGTCATTGGTCATTAGTCATTAGTGAATAACAAAGGATAGATGAAAATCTTAGTTGCTAGTCACACTTATATCGTAGACCTCAACTGTGAGAAATTACGCGCTTTATCTCAACTAGAACCTAACATTGAAGTTACAGTTGTAGTTCCAAAGCGCTGGAAACCAGGCGGTGTACAAAACAGAATTATTGAAACTGAATACCGAGATGAAGGCAGATTTAGAATAGTTCCAGTTTCTAATTTTAGTCAAAATCATCAGGGACTCCTTACCTTTGGTGCTGATTTGATATCTTTATTAAAACAATTTCGCCCGCAAATCATCCAAGTTGAACAAGGTTCTAGAGCCTTGGCTTATACTCAAATGATTGCCTTAAATCAGCTATTAGGACTCAAGGCAAAAAATGTATTTTTTACCTGGTGGAATCTTCCTTATGAACTGAAACTGCCAATTTCTTTATTAGAAAAATATAACCTCAACCACAGCCACGGTATTATTTCTGGAAATCAAGATGGAGCAGAGATTTTGCGGCAACGGGGATATACAGGTGCAATTAAAGTCATGCCACAATTGGGTGTAGATGAAAGTTTATTTACTCCCAAAGCTCAACCAGAGTTAGCAGCTAAGTTGGGTATTGAAAAAGAGGATTTTGTAGTAGGTTTTGTAGGGCGCTTTGTGCAAGAAAAGGGTTTGCTAACGCTTTTGCAAGCCTTAGCTACTTTGAAAAACAAACATTGGAAACTACTGTTATTGGGACGGGGAGAGTTGCAAAGTGAATTAATGAAAATTGCAACAGAAAACAATATTAAAGAACGATTAATTTTGATAGAAAGTGTTCCCCATGATCAGGTTGCAAACTATATCAATTTAATGAGTACTTTAGTATTACCTTCAGAAACAACTTACAAGTTTAAAACTTTAACTTCTGCTGGCTGGAAAGAGCAATTTGGTCATGTGCTAATTGAAGCAATGGCTTGCCAAGTTCCTGTGATTGGTTCTGATTCCGGGGAAATTCCCTATGTAATTGGCAATGCTGGATTAGTATTTCCTGAAGGTGATGTTCAAGCTCTTGCTAATTGCTTAGTTCAATTAATGGATAAACCAGATTTTGCTCATACTCTCGGTGAAATGGGTTATCAAAAAGCAATGATTCAATATACAAATAAAGCTTTAGCTAAACAGCAATTAGAATTTTATAAAGAGTTAGTCATTAGTGAATAACAAAGGACAAATGACAAATGACAAATGACAAAAAATGAAAATATTACAAATTGTTCCCTCAATTTCCCTAATTTACGGCGGCCCTAGTCAAATGGTACTAGGATTAGCTCCGGCGTTAGTAAAAGAAGGAGTAGAAGTTACAATTCTCACAACTGATAGTAATGGCGATAATGGTCAAACACCTCTGGATGTTCCTTTAAATCGCCCAATTAAACAAGATGGCTATGAAATAATTTACTTTCGTTGTGCGCCGTTTCGTCGCTATAAATTTTCCCTAGATTTATTAAACTGGCTAAAACGTCACGCTCATGAGTTTGACATAGCACATATTCATGCTCTATTCTCGCCAATAATTAGTGCTGCTGCTCTTGTGTGTCGTCAGCAAAAGCTACCTTATATTTTCCGTCCTTTGGGTACTCTCGATCCGGCTGATTTACAAAAGAAAAAGCAATTAAAACAGCTTTATGTGGCAATTATAGAACGTCAAAATTTAGCTAGTGCGGCTGCAATTCATTTTACCAGCGACCAAGAAGCTAAAATATCAGAACGATTTGGAGTATCTACACCAGATTTGGTGATTCCCTTGGGTGTGATTCCTCGTCAATCTTCTGTTAAAAGTGTATATAGTCAGTTAGAAATACCAAAGGATGTACCGTTGGTGCTGTTTATGTCACGAATTGACCCGAAAAAAGGGTTAAATTTGTTGATTCCAGCGCTAGAGAAGCTGTTAACGGTTGGTTATAACTTTCATTTTGTCTTAGCTGGTACTAATCCGCAAGAACCAGATTACGAACAAAAGATAATATCCCAAATTCAAAATTCACCATTGCGATCGCACACTACAATTACTGGCTTTGTCACTGGTGAACTCAAAGTTAGTTTACTACAAGCGGCTGATTTATTTGTCTTGCCTTCTTACTACGAAAATTTTGGGATTGCTGTAGCTGAAGCGATGGTTGCAGGTGTACCCGTAGTAATTTCTGATCAAGTGCATATTTGTCAACAGATACGTGATAGTGAGTCGGGTTGGGTAGGTGCAACAGATGTGCAAGCACTGGTAGAGTTACTGCAAGAAGCTTTGCAAAATCCCGCAGAACGCCAACGACGGGGATTAAACGCCCAAAAATATGCCTTAGAAAATTTTAGCTGGGATGCGATCGCAAAGCAAACAATCAAAGCCTACCAAAAAATTCTGGACAACAAATGAATTTAACCCAACGCAGATAAAAGCAGTTTTTGCCAAATAGGTGCTAGAACCGCTTTCACAACGATATCCGCAATCACAAAACCAATTCCAATCAACATATAAGTTTTTGGAAAAGGAGATTTAGGAACTTCGCCTCTGATGCGAGTTACCAAATTTAATCCTAAAGCAGCTAAAGCTACACCAGTGGCAATAAAGCCGATTATCCGCAAAATTGACCACGGATACCACCCTAAAATAGCTGCTAGCCAGGGTTTAGCACTAACTTTTACTAATTCTGCAACATAAAAATTCATGTAGTTCAGCATCCAAGTGCCGAATATCAATGCCATGCTACTTAAGGTAACAACGCAGAGAATACAAAAAATTCCGTAGTGCAATAAATGGTTTGGTAAAAATAAACCCAGTGAACCTTCCATCCCTTCTCCCGTGCGAATCCAGTGCAACATCTCAGTAGTGTATGACTGTCCACGGTGGATAACTTTTGCTGCTGTTTCTGGTGCAATCGCTGTTGCTACAATTACAGCAATACTCTGCAAAACTCCCCACAATAACATCCACCAAAAAGCACTTTTATATTGTTGACGACGCACCTGTAAAAAGAAAATCGGATAGGGAACAGCAGCACCTAAAATCGGCATCAACCAGGGAATTCTAAAAACAAAACTCGCAGTTGTGCTGAGGATAACACCAATTACCAAAAAGATTAATATCATCATTAATTCAAACTTCAAAAATAATAAGCATATTTGTAATTTTTATTCTCACTACTTGCTTTATAAAAATTCGATTTGTAATAACTTATAAGCTTTTCACAATATTGCATATATGCGAAAAAGTTTGTCCTAATTCTGCAATAATGTGGAAATGTGGCAACTCAATAATCCTGAATGTGCAATGGCTTCTAGTCGGATATTGCCCTGATATTTGCAATTCTCTATGTAAAGAAAAACCTGTAGGGAAAATAATAAGTGAAAGCATATAAGTGTACTTTAGTCAATAGTTTTTACCTCCTTTTAATCCCTTATCTGAGAGTGTTGACAACTTAAAATTTTGTTTCAAACTGCTAAAGTCCGATTGGGGAATCGGGGTTTTATGTCATGATGGCATAGCATACTAAAATATATATGCTTTTCTAACTACAGGGAATCTCTCATGGCTCTCCGTCTAGGTGACACAGTACCCAACTTTACGCAAGCCTCAACACACGGCGACATCGATTTTTACCAATGGGCGGGTGACAGCTGGGTTGTGCTGTTCTCTCACCCTGCTGATTTTACACCTGTTTGTACAACAGAACTCGGCACAGTTGCCAAGCTCAAACCAGAATTTGACAAGCGCAATGTCAAAGCGATCGCACTCAGCGTTGATGACGTAGAATCTCACAAAGGCTGGGTGGGAGACATTGAAGAAACTCAAAGCACCAGCCTCAACTACCCAATTTTGGCGGATGCAGATCGCAAAGTTTCTGAGCTTTACGACATGATCCACCCCAATGCTAATGCGTCTGTGACAGTGCGATCAGTCTTCGTGATTGACCCCAATAAGAAACTCCGCCTAAGTTTCACCTATCCCCCCAGCACAGGACGTAACTTTGATGAACTTTTGCGGGTAATTGATTCTCTGCAATTGACTGATAATTACAGCGTGGCGACACCAGCTGACTGGAAAGATGGAGAGGATGTTGTAATTGTCCCCTCACTGAAAGATCCAGAAGTACTCAAACAGAAATTCCCCAAAGGTTACGAGGAAATCAAACCCTATCTGCGGATGACTCCTCAGCCTAACAAGTAAATCTGAGAATGATTTCGGATAAAAAGCAAAGGCGCAAAGATATAACTTTGCGTCTTTGTTTTTTGCGTGAGAATATAATCAGTTGGCTAGGCATCTGAACCTGGAGGATATCTTGATGTTTTCATCCCCTTTGGTTTTGCAAATTCCGTCATCAATGCAAATGACAGACGAACAATTTTTTGATTTCTGTCAGATGAATCGAGACTTACGCATTGAGCGAAATAAATTTGGAGAGATATCAATTATGCCGCCTACAGGTGGGACAACAGGCAACCGTGGAGGCAACATCTTTGGGCAACTGTGGGTGTGGTCGGAACAAAATAGTACAGGTATAACTTTTGACTATAGTACTGGATTTAAACTATCAACAGGTGCAAACAGATCGCCAGATGCCTCGTGGATTAAACTAGAAAGATGGAATTCTCTGTCTCCAAAACAACAAGAAAAGTTTGTACCCATTTGTCCAGATTTTGTAATCGAACTCAAATCTCCTAGCGACAACCTCCAGACTTTGAAGGAAAAAATGGAGGAATATATGAATGAGCCAGGAATACAATTAGGCTGGTTGATTGACCGTAAGCAGCGTAAAGTTTATATTTATCGTCCTGGATTGCCAGAGGAATGTTTAAATAATCCTGCTAGTGTAAGCGGCGAGTCGGTATTGCCTGGGTTTATTTTGAATATGAGTAAAGTTTGGTAAGAAAATTTTATTTAAATTTAGGCTGGCGACGATACAGCAATTTAAATTGGGAAATTGGTGTGACATCTAAGGGTAATTGAATAGTAAAAGTGCTACCTTTACCTAATTGGCTCTGCACGTTTAAACTACCTTGGTGTGCCTGAATAATTGCCTTAGCGATCGCTAACCCTAATCCAGAACCGCCAGTTTTACGAGAGCGTAGGCGCAGCCCGCCGTAGGCATCGCTATTCACTCGGTAAAAGCGATCAAAAATCCGAGTCAGTTCTTGATGTGGAATACCAATACCTGTATCTTGAACCTGAATCACAGCATAATTTTCACTGCGATCTAAGACAACAGTTACCTTTCCAAATTGTGGCATATATTGAATTGCATTGATAATTAAATTAGAAACCAGACGATAGAGTTGCTCAGAATCACCTACGATATTTAGAGGTTGCTCGACTCTGATTGCAGATGTCAGTGTTACTTTGGCAGAAAAGGCGATCGCTGCAAATTCCTCTATTAAGTCATTGACAATATCATTTAAGCAACATTCATGTCGTAATGGCAGAGGTTGCCGATCTAGGCGAGCTAATATAACCCCCTTCCCGACGCGGGAAGGAGGAAAATTCAAAGTCTCTAACGCCACGTGCTTCAAGTCGGCAGAGCCGCCCAACGCAGTGGCTCCTCCTTTTAGGAGAGAGAAATAGAAGTGAGGTTTTCCAGATACCGTAAAAAGTCAGATTGTAGACATCGCTCCTAAAATTCCCAACCGCAAATACATATTGGTTACTTGCAGATTTACACAGATACTTATAAAATTTCCGCAAAAACCATATTACGAACTACTTGTTATACCAAGCTTTTCCCCACTGTTGCATTTGTTTAATCTCTATCTCTTGGGCTTTAACAATTTCTTGGGCTAATTTCTTGATTTCAGGGCGTTTCGAGTTACTTAAGGCATCTTGCGCCATTGTTACAGCTCCTTCGTGGTGAGGAATCATCGCATTGATAAAGCGCAGATCAAACTCAGCATCAGCTGCACCTAAATCTTGACTCATCATCATGGCTTTCATTTGGTCAGACGACATTTCCATCATGTGGCCCATTTGACTGTTGTAAGCCATTGGTTTATCTCCTGCCTTGGGATACCAAGCTTGTCGCCACTGTTTCATCTGAGTGATTTCTTGCTTTTGCGATTTGATGATATTGTCTGCTAGCTTTTTGATTTCAGGACGTTTTGATTTCTGCTGCGCAACATTCGCCATTTCCACAGCCCCTTGATGGTGCGGTATCATAGCGTCGATAAATCGTAAATCAAAATTAGCATCGGCTGGACCTAAATCCATTCCCATACTGTGATTCATGCTACCACCGTGATTCATCATCTGCTTGTCATTAGCATTGGTGGCGGTTTTATTTGCTACTTCACTTTGGTTTTGGGAAACAGTACCAGCACAACCTGTGATTAACCCACCGACTGAGGCGATCGCAGTAAAAGTTAACGCCAAAAAGCCATTCCTTAAAAATAGCAGTTGCATAAATCTTATCTAACAGTTTTCTAATTCTAATGATCTAATGAAATTAAGATGAAATCTTCTAAGAATTACAGCAAGCAATCCAACAAGGTTGCAAAGCTTTATTTGCATGTTGCTAGACTTAGAAAATAATTTCATTATCATGTTGCTCCCGCTACATTGCTTGCAATTAGCGGTGAGAGTTGTCACAATTTATTGTCTAGTCGAGCCTGATTTTTTAATTCCAGGTGACTTTGGCGGAGTTGGAGTATTTGGTTGGCGACTAGTACGAAAAGTTACATTCACCCCTTCATTCGATTGTTCCAGTACTAGTAGAGGCGTAGGTTTAGCCTTTTGATCCCAATGCATGGTAGCAATCCGACCTTGAATTATTGGTTGCCAACTATCTTCGTCTTCTATAGGGCTTAGGTAAGTTTCTATACAATCAATAATTTGACTAATAGTCGCAGAAGTTGCTTGCGTCGGTAATTTCATTAACCGGATTTGAATCCGAAACAGCACCCGTTTAGCAGAATTCCCTGGACTACCAGTTTCATACTCGACATCAAAAATTTCATCTACTTGCCGTCCAGCACTATTAGCAATTCCAACCGATCCTTGTTGGGCTTGACTTGGACGCAGGGCTTGAGAAATTTTTTCTTTGATCTGAATCTTTATTTGATTAAGAATTGCAAAGTGAAACACCTCCTCTGACATCCGCATTCGCAGATAATCCAGGTTAAAGTCCCGTGAGTTCACCAAATCGGGATTAGTTTCCATTTTGCGAATTGTTTCCAGCGCCAGCTTAAACTTTTTCTCTAGTTCTCGCGCGCGGAATTGTTCAAACTTAAGTTTTTTATCCAGCTTATCCTTCTGGAGTTTAATAAACACAATCAAAGCAATCACCACTAAAGCCAGTCCTCCAGAAGTTACCAACAATAATGGTGGTATTTCAGGATTACTTGCTGGCACTTCCTGGGATGCCTTTTTAGTAGTCTTTTTCCCGGAGGATTGGGCAAGAAACATTGAAGTGGACATGGT
Source organism: Nostoc sp. DedQUE12b (assembly GCF_034530835.1). NCBI lineage: Bacteria > Bacillati > Cyanobacteriota > Cyanophyceae > Nostocales > Nostocaceae > Nostoc > Nostoc sp. DedQUE12b. The sequence goes on from NZ_JAVRCI010000012.1 coordinate 97,015, forward strand.
GGGAAACTGAAAAACTTGACTCCTGATGTTTAGGATGCCCAAATCTTCAAGGTCATCTTGCTGTATGATTAATATTCTTTACAGCCTTTTACAAACCGTATATGTCCAGACACCAGAGCATCCCTGCCCTGTCTGAGTTTTCATCTACAAGCTTTAGCAATATTCGTCTGATAGCCACAGATATGGATGGCACCCTGACTAGGCGAGGAAAATTTACTCCCGCACTGCTGCAAGCTTTAGAGGATTTAGCCGCAGCTGACATTAAAGTGCTAATTGTCACCGGACGTTCTGCTGGGTGGGTAAGTGGATTGAGTAGTTTGATGCCAGTGGCAGGTGCGATGGCAGAAAATGGCGGTTTGTTCTTTCCACCTGGAAATCAGAAACCAATAGTCCTAACACCCATTCCTGATTTAGTTCAGCATCGCCAGCACTTGGCTACGACTTTTAAGAATTTACAAACTAAATTTTCTCAAATCCAAGAATCTGCTGATAATCGCTTTCGCATCACCGACTGGACTTTTGATGTAGCTGGTTTGCGGGAAGACGAACTACAAACCCTAGACAGTCTTTGTCAACAAATGGGTTGGGGATTTACCTATAGCAACGTGCAGTGTCACATTAAACCCCAAGGACAAGATAAAGCTGTGGGATTGTTGCAGGTATTGCGCGAATATTTGCCCCAGTACTCATCAGAACAAATTGTCACTGTGGGTGATAGCCCCAATGATGAAAGTTTATTCGATCGGCGTTATTTTCCTATTTCTGTAGGCGTGGCAAATGTCCTGGAATATGTGAATCAGTTGAAATATCACCCTACTTATATTACTAACGCTGCGGAAGGGGAAGGTTTTTGTGAGTTATCTAGTTATATTTTGAAAAGCTTGCACATCTCAAGTTAGGAAGAACTAGAGTTGTTCTACAATAATCTCGTAGCACTGATTTTATAACCATGACGGTTACTGTACCGGCTTTCCCAAGTTGCGGGTAGCTCCAGATGTGATGGTGATTTTTGATGTTGCACCTGCCGATCGAGACAACTATAAAATCTGGGAAGAGGGTCAAGTACCGACAGTTATTTTTGAAATGACATCCTTTGGTACTAAGGGACAAGACGAAATCTTCAAAAAGACCCTTTATGAGCAGCTAGGCGTCAAGGAATACTGGCTATTTGACCCTAAAGGCGAGTGGGTGGAACAACAGCTACGTGGCTATCGCCTGCGGGGAGAAATCTACGAACCCATACAAGATGGACGCAGTGAACCGTTACAACTGCGTTTGGTAGTTGAGGGAAGGTTAATTGGGTTTTATCGAGAGGATACGGGGGAAAAATTACTGATTCCTGATGAACTGGCAGAGGCTTTACGGCAGGAAGTTTTAGCAAAACAGCAGGCAGAAGAACTGGCAGAACAGGAACGCCAACGAGCAGAACAAGAACGCTAACGAGCAGAACAGGCAGAATTGCAGATAGAGCAGTTAAAGGCAAGGTTGCGTTCGCCCTTGGCGTTGGCGCAGCCATCGCTAAATGTAGATCCCGATACTATTCAGTAACACGCAGGGTGTAATTAAACATGGATTTTATCGTGCCGACTTAACTTATAGGTTAAGTATTGCTACAAAGAGATTTCTAAAAACCACTCATAACCTGCTTTAAACTGAGGTTTACCATTTTGTTTCATTATGCTGCCATGCGCCATGATTACTCGTTCAAAATCCCAAGTGAGAAGTTGTTGAATTGACCATTTGACTTTGACTTTATCCTGAGTTGCAAATTTCTCCAATAACGATGGACGAAGTTGGTTATAACCACCTAGAAGTTTGGCTATTAACCTTGTGCTTGGTGAACATTGATCGTCAAAATGGAAAATTGTATCGGTGACAATCAAAGTTCGGCTTTTGACATGAAAAAAAACGCATTCATTGAGCGGTGAACATCCGCTAGTATCCAATGTGTTAAATCCTTGTATTAATAAATACTCAACTCCGTCAATTAGGTGAATGGTGCGATCGCTAATAATATAGTCAATTCGCAAATCTGGTCGTTTATGCTCTAGACCAGATACTGCCCATAGTTTGGCATCGGGGTAACACAGCTTGAAGTCAGCAACAAATAGATGATGGTACAAATTGGGGGCGACAATGTAAATCACTTCCCCCAATTGATTTAGCTCATTAATAGTTGCGTCATCCATCTCAATAGGTGAGATTGCCATTAATTTACCACTGGTCAGACGAATCACGGTCATCCTCGTCCCTACTTCCAAGCCAAAATATTTTAGCGGTTGTTCAGCAACCCAAAGGTCGGTATCAATTGTTTTAAGCATTAGAATTGTTGAGTTAGTGTCGTTGCTGGACTATAAAAATTGCTGCACGCTGTAGTAAAGACAAGCCAGACTGCCGACAATATAAACTAGCCAAGTACCGAAAAAACCGATCGCCCTGCCCGGTGATGGCCCATAAGTCTGTATTAATCCCCAAGCATGGGCAATCCGAGCTAGTGTCAATAGAGTACCTAGCATCCACAACAGTCCCTTGCCAGCTTGCATCCACTCTAGGGCAATTAGGAATATGAGGCTAAGGGGTACGTATTCTGCAAAGTTACCATGCGCTCGGATAGTACGCTGTAACACTCCGTCTTCTATGTTTTTCGTGACAAGAGATTGTTGTGTCATTTTTTCCACAACCTCTGCCCAAGCATTCGGATGCTCTAGGTAATTGGGCTGTGAAGCAACCTCAAGTGGAGATGAACCATGCCAAATCCGAGTACGGGTGCGTTCCATTGCCACTCGGTAGGATAAACCCAAAGCAAGTAGCCCATGACAGCCGATAAAAAAGGTTGAAATAGGAATCAGAACAGGCATTGACAATCACTCGAATCAAAATCCTAACTTTGAAAATACTTGACTGCAATTGTTACTGTCTTTTCAATTCTTGCGGAATATCGAAATTTGCTTTTTGAGACAATAGGGTATTGCATTTAACTGGCTATTAATTGCCTTTGCCCATGAATCTGCTAAAAGAGTTTTTGTTCAATCCCCCAGAATGTAAAATTCCCCTCGATCAGCCCCCACTAGAAGCTCTACCCCAGTGGGGACACTGGTTAGAAACACCAGAGTTGATGGTAGCAATCATTCCGCCAGGACATTTAGAAGTTAATATTCGCTCACCACTTAACCTTATAGTCACAAGTTTTGGGGAAACTCGTGGGATTGCGGCTTTCAATGCTGATCGACTGCAACCTTATCAAGCGCTACCAGGAGGTTTTGATATTGTGCCTCAAGGCAGTACTTATACTTCGGTGGAAGACGCTTCTTGTTTTGTGGTGTTTGGATATTCTCAATCTTTTCTAGAGCGGATAGTCAAAGTGGAAGCAGAGGGACAGAGAATTGAATTACAGCCAGGGCAAATTCCCAAAACTCACTGGGGTTTGAGTGCTGCGATCGCTATACAAGAGTTTTTTTCTAATGGACAAACTGGTGGTGCATTTTACTTAGAATCAGTTGCAACGGCGGTGTTGGCACAAATCATTTACCGACGTTCAAACCTATCTGGACGGCTCAAACGTTCACCAGAGTTTTTAGACCCAAATTTGTTAAAGTCTGTCTTGGAATACATCAGAGCGCATCTATCCAAGGAACTTAACCTGAACCAGATTGCTGCTACGGTAGGATTCAGTCCCTACCATTTCGCACGAGCATTTAAAGTCACAACTGGACTGTCGCCTTATCAATATGTCCTCCATTGTCGTCTGGAACTTGCCCAACAACTGTTACAAAGCCAAAAGCGATCGCTAGCACAGGTAGCCGTAGAAGCAGGATTTGCTAACCAAAGTCACATGACATCTGTGTTTCAACGAATGCTACGCACAACTCCCAAGCGTTATCAGCAAGAAATGAGTAGTATTTTAGACCATACATAAAACCTTATGTGTAGTTTTCTGCAAGACGGTCTGAAAAACTTTATCCTCTCTGGGTTTGAAAACTTGCTATGTCTGAATTTTTCACAACAGAAAATCAAGCCTTTCCAGATTATCTTGCAGGTTTTTGGTTATATCTCAGCCCAATGTCAAGTAAACAATTTGTTACCTGTGTCTTTGCCACATTTATTACCTGAGACAGAATACAATAGATGAATCTCTAACGCGTTTCAATCTAGTAAGTCTCAACAATACTGATTTTATTGAGAAGACTGTTTTATACAGTCATTCACAAGTAAAACTGAATCAAAGGATAAATAAATCGCCAGCCCTTTAAGCACCCAGAGACGCTAAGAGATTAACAGATACTTCAAGGATAGGTTAGCGTTTTATTTCCTATTTCCACTAGAAAGTCCAAGATCAATAAAAATTTACCTTTAAATAGTGAGGTATAAAATTATGCAAGAAATTGAAAGATTCTTTGGCAACTTGTTCAGTGGCATAATCAACCGCTTTAAGTATTCTGCGATGGACGCTGCCGATCGCAAAATGAGAGAAACTATCGACGATCAGATCGAACAACGGCGACAAAAACCTAAACCCCAAGATCGAGAAGACCGCGAGTAGACCTTTAAAACAGCAAGATTTTCATTACTTAAGTGCTGCTTGATTGTTGAGTAGGCAGCGCTATTTTCTTGCCCTCATTCGGTCAAGCAACTACAACTCTTCGGAATATGCTAACCTAGTATGGTTAACTAATCTCGCACATCTAAGAATTCGGGTGTTTCCCGATTGGGAAATACACTTGGATGGAGGTTTAACCCGAATCGGAGTTGAAAAATATATGCCAGTAGTTTCATTGGCTCAAATGATGGAGTCAGGGGTTCACTTTGGGCATCAGACCCGGCGTTGGAACCCAAAAATGTCTCCTTACATTTATACTTCCCGCAATGGCGTGCATATTATCGACTTGGTGCAAACTGCCCAGTTGATGGATAATGCTTACAACTACATGCGATCGCACGCAGAACAAGGGAAGAAATTTCTTTTCGTCGGCACCAAGCGCCAAGCAGCTGGAATTATTGCCCAAGAAGCTAGCCGTTGTGGTTCACACTACATTAACCAACGCTGGTTGGGCGGAATGTTGACCAACTGGGCAACCATCAAAACACGGGTTGACCGTCTGAAAGATTTAGAACGCCGTGAAGAAACTGGCGCACTAGATTTATTGCCGAAAAAAGAAGCATCAATGCTACGTCGGGAAATGACGAAGCTTCAGAAATACTTGGGCGGCATTAAAACAATGCGGAAAGTGCCCGATATCGTGGTAATCGTAGACCAACGTCGGGAATACAACGCAGTTCAAGAATGCCAAAAGCTGAATATTCCCATTGTGTCCATGTTGGATACAAACTGTGACCCCGATGTAGTAGATATCCCCATCCCAGCAAACGACGATGCTATCAGATCGATTAAGCTGATAGTCGGAAAATTGGCAGATGCCATTTATGAAGGTCGTCACGGTCAGCTGGATGTTGAAGATGATTACGAAGATTACGACGGTAGTGAGTATGACGATGACTACGAAGAAACCGAATATACTGATGCCGTAATTCCCGACGAGGAAACAGAAGAATAGTGGTGAGTGGTGGGTGCTGAGTGCTGAGTGCTGAGTGCTGAGTGCTGAGTAAGATAGAAAGACTCAGCAAATTGAATAGGTGCTGAGTCTTGATTTTTGAAGTTGTAAGTTGTGATTTGTCAATGAAGAATAAAATTGATAACTGAACACTCAAAATTCAGCACGGGCTAAACGCCCCGCTAACGCTAACAAAACTCAGTACTCAGTACTAAATTAGGTGAGTGATTACAACTCGAGGTCAAGTTAGGAATTGAGGCAACATGGCGGAAATATCTGCAAAACTCGTCCAAGAGCTACGCCAAAAAACTGGTGCTGGCATGATGGACTGCAAAAAGGCGCTGATAGAGACTGAAGGCAACGTAGAAGAAGCCGCAGACTGGCTACGGAAAAAGGGCATCTCTAAGGCGGGGGCAAAAAGCGATCGCATTGCGGCAGAAGGTCTAGTAGACACTTACATTCAGCCCGGAGGTGGAGTAGGTGTACTCATAGAAGTCAACTGCCAAACCGACTTTGTTGCTCGTAATGAGGCTTTTAAAGCTTTAGTTAAGAATCTAGCAAAGCAAGCAGCGACAGCTGATAGTGTTGAGTCTTTGCTGGCTCAACCCTATATTGAGAATGAAAGTGCGACTGTAGAAGAATCCATCAAGCAAACTATTGCCACCCTTGGTGAAAACATCCAAGTGCGCCGCTTTGTTAATTTTGCAATAGCAGAAGGCACACAAGGTGTAGTAGACAGCTACATTCATACTGGCGGTCGAGTTGGTGTATTAGTAGAACTGGGTTCCCAAACTGAGTCAGTGGCTGCTAATTCAGAGTTCCAAACCTTGGCACGGAACACTGCAATGCAAGTTGCAGCTTGTCCCAATGTCGAGTATGTGAGCGTAGACCAAATCCCCGCCGAAATTGCCCAAAAGGAAAAAGACATTGAAATGGGCAAGGATGATTTAGCGAACAAGCCTGAAAACATCAAAGAAAAGATTGTTCAGGGACGGATTGAAAAACGCCTGAAAGAATTGACTTTGCTCGATCAGCCTTACATTCGCGATCAGAGTATTTCCGTGGAAGACTTGATAAAGCAAGTGAAGGCACAATTAGGCGAGGAGATTCAAGTGACTCGCTTTGTCCGTTATATATTGGGCGAAGGCATTGAAAAGCAAGAAATCAGCTTTGCTGATGAAGTCGCTGCACAAATGGGCACTAAGTAATATTAGTCATTGGTCATTAGTCATTAGCCTTTACCAAGGACAAAGGACGAATGACTAATGACTCTTTAAAAAACAGGTCAGGTTATTTGCTTGGCCTGTCTTTTATTTAGTAAAAGACGTGAAATATCGCATTTAATTTAAAATATAAAATTCTCTGAAAAGTTATCCTAAAATAAGTTTGTACATTTGTACTATGTAATGGTTCAGATGGGCAAGAGCGAAAAAATATGGCAAGAGCAATCGAGCGAATTGAGCAGGATATTGCAGCACTCCAAGAAGCGATCCGCGCGATCGCAATCGAACTACAAAGTGCTTATGCTAGTTATCTAAATACCTTGGGACTAGCTGTACGCAAACAGTTGATTCTCGCAAGTTACCATCTTTGTACCCAAGGATATCCCGAAAACTTTTTGCATTTGTCATTGAATCAGCGCCAACAATTGCAACAAGCTATTCGTAAGTTGGGTCAACTGGCAGCTGAACAATTGCTCATTTATCTCACAAGTGAAGAATCAGGGGAAGATGAGGTGGATGAGATGGATGAGGGAGATGAAATGGATGAGGTGGATGAAGAAATAATACCTTCTTCATCTTCACTATTTCTGGATACTTCTAATTCTCAGTATCTCACTGCCAACACCTCCGATCCTATAGAACTAGCAAAATGGCAACAAAAATTAGAAGAGGTTGCGCAAGAGATACTGAAAAAACTTTCGCATGATGCTAATCTTTTGTTACAAAAAGCTGGAGTATTGCCAAAAAAATTACCAGAGCCGATTTTAGCAGCAGCAGCGGCAGCATCAGAAGCATCTGCTGAGGTCATGCCAGGGCCACCCAATTTATTAAACTTAGTAATTGAAATTGAAAATGAGCAACAGTCAGAAGATTCTGGACTGACTCAAATTATGGCTATTAACTTGCGGCTAGGAGAAATTGAATTTGCTGATGTGACACTTTCCTCCGATCGCAAGCGAATCCGCAGTATTTTAGTTCAACTAAACAAACTAGGACGAGAGTATAAAAAGAGATATAAAGAAAAGGCGATCGCTGAAGCGGAAGCTGCATGGCGCGCTAGTTGGTTTGAATAAAGTTATGAGTTATGAATTATGAGTTATGAGTTATTTATTCTTAACTCCTAACTCCTCACTCCTAACTCCTCACTCCTAACTCTGCTGACCAATGACTAATGAAAAACCAGATTGGATACGATTGCACAAAGCCTTGGCAATAGAAGCTGAACGTGGCTTTACAGACTTGATGGGCAGAGAATATCGTTTCAGTGAATTTCTGAGCCTAACTTTGGGCAAATTCCCAACAGGCTTACCCCAAATTGAACGCCGCCGTTGGCAAGGATTAGCAGTGCAATTTGCTAGTTATCCACATCTAGCACTGGAAGAAAGGCAGCATTTAGTAGCAGAGACTCGTAGGTATCTTTCCCAACTACAGCAAGAGAAGCAGGGGAGCAGCACTTCGGCTACGCTCAGTGACCGAGGGGCAGGGGAGCAAGGGAAAACTTATCAATCCAAAGTTCAAAATCGTTCGACTGAGCGTAGCCGAAGTCCAAAATCTCCAATTGTTACTGAGGTGAGTCGGAGACTTGCACCGAAAATTGAGCAAAAGCTCAGTGATTTACCAGAAATAGGTCTTAAAAAAGCTGATAATTTGGCACGGCTTGGTTTACATACCGTCCGTGACTTGCTTTTCTACTATCCTCGTGACCATATTGATTATGCGCGTCAGGTGAATATCCGCGAGTTACAAGCGGGTGAGACGGTGACAATAGTGGCAACTGTAAAGCGTTGCAACTGCTTTACTAGCCCTAAAAATCAGAAATTATCAATTTTAGAATTGGTAGTAAAAGATAACAGCGGTCAAATCAAAATTGGCCGTTTTTACGCAGGTACGCGCTTTAGCAGTCGCGCTTGGCAAGAAAGTTTAAAACGCCGTTATCCAGTAGGTAGCATTCTGGCAGCCTGTGGATTGGTGAAAGAAAGTAAATACGGCTTGACATTGGATAATCCAGAATTAGAGGTTTTGGCAAGCCCAGGAGATACGATTGAGTCGCTAAATATTGGGCGGGTAGTACCAATTTATGGACTAACTGAAGGCGTGGTGGCGAATACAGTGCGACAGGCGGTAATTGCTGCTTTGCCTGCTGCTGCTAACCTGAAAGATCCTTTGCCAAGTGGTTTGCGGCAGAAATATGGTTTGATGGAATTGAAAGATGCGATCGCTAATATCCATTTTCCCAGTGATAGCGCCGTCCTACAAGTTGCCCGTCGTCGCCTAGTTTTTGACGAATTTTTCTACCTGCAACTTGGGTTACTGCAACGTCAACAGCAAGCAAGAGCGATTCAAACCAGCGCCATCCTTGTCCCACGCGGTCAACTTGTAGAGAAATTCCACGAAATACTGCCTTTTCAACTCACTGGCGCACAGCAACGAGTTCTCAACGACATTCTCAACGATTTACAAAAACCTGTGCCAATGAATCGTTTGGTGCAAGGTGATGTCGGTTCTGGTAAAACAGTCGTCGCCGTGCTGGCTATCCTTGCAGCAATTCAATCTGGCTACCAAGCGGCGCTGATGGCTCCCACAGAAGTTTTGGCAGAACAACATTATCGCAAGTTAGTTAGCTGGTTTAATCTACTGCATTTACCAGTGGAATTACTTACAGGTTCGACTAAAGCTGCTAAACGAAGACAAATACATTCTCAGTTAGGAACTGGTGAATTACCTCTGTTAGTGGGAACCCATGCCTTGATTCAAGACCCTGTAAACTTTCAGCAATTAGGGTTAGTAGTCATAGATGAACAGCATCGCTTTGGGGTAGAACAACGGGCACGTTTGCAGCAAAAAGGCAATCAACCTCATGTGTTAACTATGACAGCAACTCCTATTCCTCGAACCTTAGCACTGACGATACACGGGGATTTGGATGTGAGCCAGATTGATGAATTACCACCGGGACGGCAAAAGATTCAGACAACAGTATTGTCAGGTCAGCAACGCAACCATGCTTATGACCTCATCCGCCGAGAAATTGTCCAAGGTAGACAAGTGTATGTAGTTTTGCCATTAGTGGAAGAATCAGAAAAATTGGATCTGCGATCGGCTGTTGACGAGCATCAAAAGTTACAAGAAAGCGTTTTTCCCGATTTTCAAGTGGGGCTGCTGCACGGTCGTATGAGTTCAGCCGAAAAGGATGAATCTATTACCAAATTCCGTGATAACCAAACGCAAATTTTGGTTTCTACTACAGTTGTTGAGGTAGGTGTAGACGTACCTAATGCTACAGTAATGCTCATTGAAAATGCAGAGCGATTTGGACTATCGCAACTGCACCAACTGCGGGGGCGTGTCGGTCGGGGTGCGGCTCAATCTTACTGTCTGTTAATGAGCAGTTCTAGAAGTCCTGATGCTCAACAACGGCTGAAGGTATTAGAACAATCTCAGGATGGTTTTTTCATCTCTGAAATGGATATGCGTTTTCGCGGCCCAGGGCAAGTACTGGGAACTCGTCAATCTGGAGTGCCAGATTTTACCTTAGCGAGTTTGGTTGACGATGAGGAAGTTTTACTTTTAGCGCGGCAAGCAGCGGAGAAAATAATAGAGATGGATGCAACTTTAGAGCGCTGGTATTTGATGAAAGAAGAGTTGAAGTATCGGTATGAACGATTGATGGGTGGAGCGATTTTGACATAGTATATAATAATTCTGAAGTAGAAGACTAACCCGCCTTAACCATCCCCTAACCCGCATAACCCTTTGATTTCCTGTAGCGATCGCTTTGGGGAATTGTGACTTAGTGGGGTTATCCTAGTAGAAAATCGCGTTATTTGTATTAGGTTTGTAGTGCTAGCGATAAAATAATTTAACTATCACGCCGCCCTAAAAACAATATTTATCGCTGTTTGAGGATATTGAATCAAAGGAGAAAGTAAAATTGTAGGAGTTAAATACAAGGAAAATGACTGATACACCCGAATATTTCCCTAACCGAATAGACCGTATTGAACAAATAATCTTGGGGTTGGCACAAAGACAAACTAGTACACAAGAACAATTAGACAATTTAACCATTAGACAAGCTAACACACAGGCACAACTGGATGAACTAAGCCAAGAAATGAGAGAGCTAACCAGTAACGTTGACCGTGTTTTGGGTCGTAGTGCGATTTTGGATGATGTGTTACTTGAATTACGTGATAGCCATGAACAACATCAACGTAATTTTGAAGAACATCAGCGCACCACAAACGCTGCATTACAAAGTCTTGAGTCAATATTGTTGCAGTTGATCAGAAATAATTCTTGAAATGCGATGGTAAGAGTTAAGACCGCAGGTAGCGTGTAAGAGTACCTACGGTTAAACTTAAGTTATTTAGTATCCTCTTTATCCTTAGATGTTTGCAGCAAATGTCTGACAATACCTTTGGCTGTGTAAATTTCTTGAGTTTGTAGGGTACAGCATTCACGGATCTACAGGCACTAAACAGGCATACGGCGAACAAGGTGCGATCGCTCTTGAAGGAATTAATTTTATTACTCTCTAGCTTGCCTCAATTGTAGATATTTCTGTAAACCTTTATGAGTCAAATAAATCGGGTCTACGTCATTAAAAACTTTAGCTGTAAATGAAATTAAATCACTCTCTTTTAATAACACCAAAGTTTGCTCTAACTCAAGATGACCAAGACCTGCGTTATCATAAATCAAATGATAAACCGTTAGTTTAGGATTTTCTTCAGAGCTTTGGATCAATTTAGAAGCAATATCAAAAACTTTCTCTATCTGATTGAAGTCCATATTTATTACATTTAACTATATCCAACATTATCGGTAATAACTTATATAAAATTCTACGTCAAGCTATATGAACACTAAGGGATCTAATGCATAGTTGAGGATGACTTGCGGCAACTGCCAGAGAACAGTGCGAGTGAACCCACACTCTTAAGCGTAAAACCTGAGAACATACGACGCCTACGCGAGTTGATGAATAATTCTGAAGTTGACGACTAACCACGCCCTCGCCACACGCCCTAAAACTAGCCAATAACGTTAAGTTGACACCAATGATTGCAATACGCCCTTACAACCGATTCATCTGTTGCAAAGTTTTTTGAAAATGGTATTAGACCTAGCTCTGCACTCCTCACTATTCAATCACGATACTTGCTGCATTTCGGCATAGGCTTGATAAACACCCTTCACGTTATACCAGTTGAGGAAAATTCGGGCAATTTCTAAAGCCAATTGTGGTTTACCTAAGTTAATTAGCCATTGCAATAACGGAGCCATTGTCCGTTCATTTAACGCACCGTTAAGTGACAAAATTCCCCAAAGTAACCGGTGCAGCCAAGTCATTTGAATCATCATTCGCACTTCCCATGTAGGATGCTTTTGATAAAACAAAACTCCCATCCGTCCGCGTTGAATTTCTTGGTCAATCAATCGGGGAATTTGCTCTAAGTTAAATGCTGGATGCCAGTGATATCCTACGGCTTCTGGACATTTAATTAGTGTCAAACCTAATTTTTTCAGCCGCACACCTAATTCTAAATCTTCCCAGCCATAGAGTTGAAAACTAGTATCAAAAAGTCCCGCTTTATCTAACCAATGTTTAGGAATTGCTACATTTCCAGTAGCAAAAAAAGCTGCTGAAAAATCTGTGACTTTGTAGGGTTCAGCAGTTGGATTGTTGAAATTACAAGTATTAATAACTGCACCGTAAGTAAAAAAGCGATCGCTCCCCAATTTCTCTTTCCCCTTTACTAGTGCTTCAGCATGAGCTTGCAGGAAATTCTTCAGCACTACTAAATCGCTATCAATAAAGATAATTGTGTCTCCCTGTGCCTGTTCTACCCCCAAATTCCGAGCCGCAGCTGGGCCAGCATGATCTTGCTCAAACCAGCGCACATGAGGAAACTCTTCTTTGTGTGCTGCCAACCACTCCAATGTGCCATCAGTAGAACCATCATCTACCAAGACAATCTCGTAATCAGTAACTGAATTTGGCTGACTTAACTCCTGCAACTCCAAGGCGCGGAGGCACTTTTCTAAAATCGGTTGGCGATTATAAGTCGGTATCACAACGCTGAAAAACACAGTCTCACCCACAACACTATTGATTTATCCATCTCCAGGATAGGACAGATGGGACGCTGACACTGTTCCTTACTTGATTTGGGCTAAGGAAATAGTAAGAGGTGATAATTTTTAGTTAATTCATTTATAACCTCAGCTTAATCATTTTCAACTAAAGTAAATAATAAAATAATTATTTTTTTATTATTAATAATTTATTAGGTATTTAAAATACCACAAATTCTTAAAAATTAGAGTTGATTTCTACTATTTTTTCCTGTCACACAGAGGAAAGTTGAATGTCTAAATTAAGCCGGAGAGAACTTTTAATATTTTTTGCTGGCAGTACTGGTGCTGCTATTTTGGGAGACAAACTCCTAAATACTTTTGCTAGAGTTGCAGAAGCAAAAACGCCCAGTATCAGCTTTACACCTATACGCCTACCACATCCCCTACCAATTTATGAACAACAGAAAAATTTCTTGCCAACAGGAATTGGTCAGGGAGAAGTAGTTAATGCATCTGCGGATATTAAGTTAAGTAGCTATAACGTTATTGATGATGTGGTAGTACCGCCAGAGTACGAACGTTATGTAATTGTCAGTTGGGGCGATCGCGTCTTTCCCAACAAAGATGATTATTTCGGTTACAACAACGATTTCACTGGGTTTATTCCCCTTAGTAAAACTGATAATGTCGGGTATTTATGGGTGAATCATGAATACGTTAGTTTTCCATTTTCTAGTTTAGTAGTAGAAGATTCATCCGATCTGAAAGGACTACCCGATGCATTTGAAAACGTAATTGGTTGGGCTTTACCCTCCAGCAAAAATATTGAAGTTGAAGGGGAATTTTTATATAATCAAGGCGGCTCAATTGTTCGCATCTCTCGCCAGAATAAGAATAAACGTTTTGCTGTAGTCAAAGATGCCAAAAATCGCCGCCTTCATGGTCTTTCTGGGTTGGGTATCAATAGCCAACGCAATGATGATTACAAAAGTATCACAGCTTGGGGAAGTCGCAATCATCAAAAAGGTGACAAAAATTATTTAATCGGAACTGGCCCAGCTGCAACCCAAGTTTTTAATCTTTCTTCTGATGAATTGGGCAACAAAATTATTGGTACAGCTTTCAACTGTTCTGGCGGTAAAACTCCTTGGGGAACAATTTTATCTGCGGAAGAGAACTTCCAAAATAGCGTTACAGAAGGAGTCAAAGCTAATGGTACTCAGACAGATTATACAGAGAAAACTATCGGCAAGACTTTTGGATTAGTTGGCGAAAAATACGGCTGGATTGTCGAAATTGACCCTAAAAATCCGAAATTTCGTCCCCGCAAACACACTTCGTTGGGTCGTTTTCGCCATGAAAATGTTGCCCTACGCGTTGAAAAAGGCAAAAAATTGGTTGCTTATTTGGGTGATGACAGACGGGGGGGACACACTTGGAAATTTGTCAGCGCAAACACTATTTCTTCACCCACCAGTAAAACGAACAGTAGCTTATGGGAAAAGGGAACTTTGTATGTTGCCCGTTACAATCCAGACGGTACAGGTAAATGGATACCGTTACTTTTAACTACCGCTACCAATCCAATTACGCCGACAGTTCTATCTTCCGTAGAATTTGCTGCCTTGCAGAAAGTACAAAAAGAAGGTCTTTTACCACTACCGAGACGCAATGGGATTGCAGGTGAAACCAAAGATGGTGGTACATTTAAATGCGATCGCACTAACGAAGCAAAAGCACTACCTGATTATCAAAATAAGAAACTCTCTGACTTCTACTCTAGCCAAGGTGCTGTACTTGCCGACGCCTTTTTAGCTGCAAATTTAGTTGGGGGAACTCCCACAGCGCGTCCAGAAGATATAGAAGTGCATCCAACCACCAAAGAAGTCTTTATTGCCTATACTGATGGTGCGCCGGGAAGCGATGGTTATCCTGATTCGCGGATTTTTCAAGTTGCCAAGTTAAGTACAGATACCAAGGCGACTCAGCAATCAGGAGGACTGTACAAAATTATTGAAGATAGTGCCGATGCCACAGGTTTAACCTTCCGGTGGCAGAGATTTGCCCAAGGCGGCGAAGCCGGTTCAGTTAATGGTGCTGGTTTTGCCAACGTTGATAATCTAGTTTTTGACAATCAGAGAAATGTTTGGGGTGTCACAGATATGTCTACCGGCACTCACAATGGTTTTAATGTAGGTGCTGAAGGTAAGCAAACCAAAATCGATCATACGGCTAGCGGTAATGTTTCTGATTTTACCGGAGTATTCGGTAATAACTGGCTGTTTTATATCCCGACCAGTGGTGCAAATGCCGGACAGGTAATACCATTTGCTCATGGGCCAGTGCGTTGTGAGATGACCGGGCCAAGTTTTGTCGGAAATACACTGATTATTTCAGTACAACATCCTGGTGAAGATTGTCCAATTAACGATGGCACAATGCTGAGTCGCAGCATTGAATTACTAGATTTGAATGGTAGTACATTTAATCAAACTCGGAGTTTACCTCGTGGCAGTAGTTGGCCGAGTAATATCTCAAAAAATGATGGTGGTAAGGAGCAAGCTACAGGTATTCCCCGACCATCTGTAATTGGTATCCGCCCGAAAAATTCTCGCAGTAAGTTTATTTAAGCTGATATTTTATAACACTCTCAATTAGCACCATTACCCGCCTAAAAATTTATTCTTAAGCGGTTATTATATCTGCGGTAATATATCAGCTTTGACTCACATATTACATTATTTTTAATAACTTCATTTTGTAGGATAAAGACTGTTTATTGATGCCGAAGACCTTAATTTTTATGTTTGTGTTATTACCCATCATACAGTTATTATTTGTCGAAATTTAGTCTCAGATAGCCATCTGTATTTATCAAACACAATTCATTCTGAATTATAACCGCAAAAGCGTATAGCACAAACCCTGAGAGCAAGTCTACCAATGTCTGAATAATTCGCTTTACAGCAGTTTTCATATATTTGAACCACACCTGTCTTAGGGGCGCAAGACCTTGCGCCCCTACTGCGTGGTCTATCTACCTGAAAATAGCTGTAATACCTATTCACTAAAATTATGAAACAGATGTAAACCCTGAAAGGCAAGTATCTCTAAGTTTTTTAATCGCGTTAGCGGAGCGGGGCGTTAGCCCATTGCGAATTGTGAATTGGGAATTGGTATAAAACCCCTACCAAATTGAAAGTTTGCTGGTCTTCAATCAGTCGGAGATTCAGACCCGTGACTCTGAATTCTTCTATTATCGAAAACATATTCTTATTAAAAAAAGTTATTGATAAATTCAAATTAATCAATATATAACCTGATGTTAATACTTAGTAACTAAATTAAGGGAAACATGACTACTTTAGTCTGTGTAAGCAAAATTAGACAGTCTTAATTTGTTATTCATTGCTATTTATTAGCTGTTAAATATGTGTCAAATCTCAATAAAAATCTAAGTAATTGTTGTAAATATATAGAGTTTTTATTTACCAAATTACTCATGTTATTGAGAAATGAACTGAATAGCAACCTCGTAAGCCTTAAACGGAGAACAAAGAATGAAAGGACGCTCTCACCCTAAAAACAATTTGACCCTCAACCCATCTGGTAACGAGTCAATTCGTGATGTGATTGACCGCGTTAGCTTGAGTCGGCGGCGGTTCATCATGACGGCTGTGGGTACGTCGGTGCTAACTGTTGTGGGCGATGTTTCCATCGGTGGCTTTCTCCAAAGTGTTGATGCAGCCCCAATTCCCAAGGGAAAGGGATTTGCTGGCATAGGCTTCAAGAGCATCCCACCAAATCTACTCAACCCAGCTACTGGACTACTGGAAAAGGATCTTGTCAGTGTTCCTGAAGGTTATACAGCCAAAGTACTGATTGCTTGGGGAGATCCGATCGCGCCTGGTGGCCCGACTTGGCTACCAG
The DNA here is from genome assembly GCF_034530835.1 of Nostoc sp. DedQUE12b. Lineage (NCBI taxonomy): Bacteria > Bacillati > Cyanobacteriota > Cyanophyceae > Nostocales > Nostocaceae > Nostoc > Nostoc sp. DedQUE12b. The sequence continues at coordinate 113,801 of NZ_JAVRCI010000012.1, forward strand.
ACGCTTCTCAGGATGCGGCTGCTCAAGAAAAGCAGTTTGGTATGCACAATGACGGTATGTACTACTTTCCTTTACAACTAGGGAATGTTGTTGGTCGGACAGTAAGTTCACAAACAAGATCACTAAGGGGCTTTGTAAATAAGCCAATTAATACTGGTCTACTGTGCGTCAACCATGAATATACCCAGGAATCAATTTTGCATCCAGATGGTCTGGATGTAGTCACAATTGCCAAGGTACGGAAGTCTCAGGCTGCTCATGGTGTGTCTGTTGTAGAAATTTCTAAAAATGGCAATGAGTGGAGTTTTAATCGTAATTCGTCTTATGGTCGCCGCATTACTGCTAACACTGAAATCAGAGTTTCGGGGCCTGCGGCTGGCGATGCCTTGTTAAAGTCGAAGAAGTTTTCAATTCGGCCAACTGGCTCTGTTGACACTGGCACACTCAACGACGGCTACACTGCTTATGGCACAATCAACAACTGCGCCAACGGTCACACACCTTGGGGCACTTACTTGACCTGTGAAGAGAACTGGAACGGCTACTTTGCTAATCCCACAGGAGATGTAGTTGCAATTGAGGGCATCGAAAAGTCCGATATTTTGGCAGGACAAAATCGCTACGGCATTTCAACATCATCTAGCTATCGCTGGCCGGAGATTGATCCACGCTTTGATGCCAGCAGCAACCCACTTGAACCCCATTTATTTGGTTGGGTGGTCGAGATTGATCCCTACAATCCGCAAAGCAAACCAGTCAAGCGCACTGCCCTTGGTCGGTTCAAGCATGAGAGCGCTCAGGTTGTGGTTGACGACAATAAGCGTGTTGCTTTCTATCAGGGTGACGACGAGCGCAACGAGTATATCTACAAGTTCGTTTGTGCCCAACCTTTCAATCCCGGAAATCGTTCTGCTAACCGCGATTTGCTCGATAACGGTGTTTTGTACGTTGCCAAATTCAATGACAACGGTACTGGTGAGTGGATTCCTTTGGTGTACGGTCAGCGTGGTTTGACACCAGAAAATGGTTTCAGAAGCCAAGCTGAGGTGCTTATCAAGACAAGACAAGCTGGCGATCGCGTCGGCGCAACCATGATGGATCGCCCAGAGTGGGTAGCTGTGCGTCCTCGGATTGGTGGATATAAAGAGATTGAAGTCTATTGCACGCTGACCAATAATACTCGTCGTGGCACAACCCCAGTTTCCTCCAACCAACCAGACGGCACAACAGCAGCAGGCGGTGCGCGTCCTCCCGTGAATCCTCCCAACCCACGCCCTGACAACCGTTACGGTCATATCATTCGCTGGCGCGAAGATGGACGCAGCGTTACAGCTACAACTTTTAAATGGGATATTTTCTTTGAAGCTGGCGACAAAACTAGACCCGAAGCAAATCTCAAAGGCAACATTAAAGGTGACGATTTAAGTTCACCAGATGGTCTCTGGTTCGACGACTTCGGTCGCCTCTGGGTTCAGACCGACCATGCAGGTGATGGTCGTGGTGACTTGACAAACATCGGTAGCAACACTATGTCGTGTGCTGACCCCAATACCAAACAAGTTAGGCGCTTCTTGACTAGCCCTACGGATTGTGAAGTAACTGGTATTACTAGTACACCCGATGGCAAAGCAATGTTTGTCAACATCCAACACCCAGGTGATAGTGGGAATGCCTCGAATCCCACGCTATCGAGCAATTGGCCTAACAGTCAAGGTTATGGCCCATCTGGTCGCCCACGTTCATCAGTGGTAGTAATTACCCGTAATGACGGTGGCGTTATTGGTGGTCTTTAAAGACTATGGGAACAGATTAATTTAGCGAAGTCTTTTAAATACTTTTAAATTACCTTATCCTTGCCCGTGTTTAGGGTCAAGGATAAGGTGATTGACTTATACCTATTAACCCATAACTTTTGTTGCTCTCTTCTTGCGTTGCATCCACAATCCCATAACAGCAGCAAAAGCCGTACCACCAAGAGCTAACGGTTCGGGTACTTTAGCGTAGCTTACAGTACCTACTTGTGTTGCATTTACTGATTGGTTAATCACAAAAAATTTGTTGCCTCCTACATCTGGAGTATTGGGATCGCCTCCGATCGCAAATTGGTCTGCAACAAAATAGCTTAATCCCAGAATTTTGCCATTATTAAAACTGGCTATAGGAAAACTGTTAAAATCAGTATCATCTACATCTGTATAGTTAGTGCCTAAGTAGTTGAATGCCACTGCTAATCCATTCTCCACTCCCAATGTCTCAAGACCTGTATTGGTTAAGGTCGAGTCATCATACCGAAAAGAGCCAAAATACTGACCGGGGCGATCGCCAGATGTTGCATTTACAGTGAAATCATAATTAACTAAGGCAGCTTGCGTCGGTTTAACAACAGCAGCAACCGAGATAGCAACAGCAAAAGCCGCCATGCTAATATCTTTAGCTAATTTCATCAAAAAAAGCTCCGAAACTAAAAAATGAATAATTCTGTAATTTCACTTAAATAAACTTTTAACCAATGCATATAGGTTAAGAAACAACCAACAAAAGATGATCTTTGTTAAATCTTTAAAGTTGTTAGATATATATAAATTTTGTGTAAACTTATTTCAATATTTACAGTAGGTTATGTTTTGAGTTGGGGCATAGGCGTAGCCCTGACATATAGCAATCCTATCTAAGCTGTGAAAATGAACAAACCACTTTTTCTGCGAAATGCCAAGAAAAGAAAAAGAAGTTTTCACATCTGATTTAGGACTGCTATAGTTGCGAAAATTAGGCATGGAGATTTGCTTGTTCCTGCAACCACGGATCTACAGGTTGTCCATCTTTGCGGCGTAATTCAATTTCCACAACCATCACTTCTTTGGAACCAGGAGGTGCAGGTTTTTTATGGAAAATAATATCATAATCTTCTGGATTATGTTTACGTTCTTTCAACCATTCCTGTACCTTGGTTGTGGCAAAAAATGATTGCCCTTGCTCAAACATTCGGGTAATCTGCAATTGCAGTGTGTAAGGATTTATGCGACCCATTTTCTACCGCCTTTGTTAAGTTAATTTGAGAACAAGTAGTCTACTGACCATAGATAATCTAATGTTAATGCGAAGTAACCACAGATGACACTTCCCATACAGCTAGAACTTCCAGTTTCAACACCCTGTTATCTGTAAAAATACAGTCCGAACCTTCTTCAGTGGATGGTCTAAGAAAGCGTCAATGCTTTCGCATTTTGTCTTTCACTGGTTGATAAATTATTATTTTTACTGCTTGACTTTCACCATCTTTAGCAGTATTCACAACGTAGTAATGTTATAGTAGTACATCACCAAAAAATGTCACAAACTTGACTGTACTCTCCGACTAAAGTTGTACGTACACTCAGGGCGAGGAAACGGATTAGTTAAGGATTGCTCAGAATTTTACACTGCCTCTACAACATTTAACCACTTAATTCTGTTATAGATTGGAGAGAGGCGCGTCGCTTCAAAAACTGACCAACAGACTCAGATGGTTGTTATGCAGAGCAAAAATCAAGCTGTTTTCGCTTTAATTGGAAAAAGCACTACTGTATTTTTACCCTTATTGTTATCCATTGGAATCGCCAGTGGACAATCTGCACCATCACCCAACCCAGCATTAACTCCAACTCCGGTGTTATCGAATTCAGAACGGGAAGAATTAGTACGACTACGAGCAGAAAAACGAATTCAACAGCAAGTTCAATCTGATTTTAAAAGCACTTTTAGTCGCACAACTATATTACTCGATATTTGGCTAGTTATACTAAGTCTCTTTCCAGTCGCAGTCATTGCTTTGTTATGGCTGTTGCGCCGGGTGATAATCCGAGAAATTGTTGATAGGGCAATGCAACAAGTCCAGAGAATGGAACAATTACAAAATCAGCTAACCACCGTTAAACAAGAAGCTGAAAATATTATTCAAGATGCAAAAAAAATAAATTCTGAGTTAGAACAGGAAGCAACTGCTTTACAACAAAAAATTAAAAATGAACAAGAAAATGTATCTATTCTGATATCCGATCTAGATTTAGCTAAAGTGCAGGTTTTAAGTAGATTAGAAGCGGAACTAAAAAAATCTCAAGAAAATATAGAAAATTTAGAGTCAAAATTTGCTTCGGGGTTATCTAAGTTAGAGTTTGATGCTCAACAACAAAAAGATATAGCACTGGAGAATTTAGGAAAATTAGCATCTGCGATCGCAGAAGAACTGTCTAAGTTAAAGTTAGGTGTGCAACAACAGCAAGAGTTAGCCATTGCTGATTTAGAAATATCAAAGTTTGAGTTCATATCTCAACTTTCTGGATGGCAGTCTGATGCTCAACAACAAAAAGATATAATTTTTGAAAGTTTAACAAAATCACAGTCAGAATTTGTAGAAAAGTTATCCGAATTACAGGTTGATGCTCAAAATAAAAAAGAGATTGCCGTTGACAGTTTAGGTATATTTGAGCGGGAACTTAAATCTCAATTATCTGAACTACAGGTAGATGCTCAAGAACAAAAAAATAAAATTATTGCAAGTTTAGAAGTATTGCAGTCAGAATTTAAATTGCAATTATCTGAATTACAAGTTGATGCTCAAAAATCCCAAGAGCTAATCATTGAGAATTTAGAAAAATCTGGCTCTGAGTTTAGTTCGCAGTTTTCGGAATTACAATGGAATGCTCAACAACAAAAGATTCTCATTTTAGAGAAATTAGAAAGATTAGAAACGGAGTTTGTTTCTCAACTTTCTGAGTTACAATTGGATGCCCAAGAAAGAAAGGATCTGATTCTTCAAGAACTAACTGAAATTACGCCGGAATCGATTCTAGAAGTAGTTAATTCTGAAGTTGAGCAAGAAAGACAGGAACAGCCACAACAACCAGAATTCACTGCTGATGAGTATGTAAAACAGGGAGACGATCTGTTTTCTCAAAGGCGCTATGAAGATGCGATCGCAGCTTACAACCAAGCAGTGAAAATCCAACCTGATGAACCTGTGAGTTGGTTAAAACGTGGTTTAACTCTGGGAAGGTTAAAACGCTACCAAGATGCGATCGCATCTTATGATAAAGCGATTGCAATTCAGCCAGATTATCATCAAGCTTGGTGCGATCAGGGCGTTGCTTTTGGGAACTTACAACAGCATCAGCAAGCCTTTGCCTCATTTGATAAAGCTACACAAATCAAACCTGATGATGCCATTGCCTGGTTAAATCGCGGTCTTTCTCTAGTAGCATTAGAACAATACGAAGAAGCAATAGTCTCCTTTGATAAAGCGCTAGAATTCCAACCCAATTCTCCCAAAATCTGGGATAAACACGGTTATACATTGGTAAGATTGGGACGCGATGATGAAGCGATCGCCAGTTTTAACAAAGCCTTAGAAATTAAGCCAGATTATGCCAGTGCCTATTACAACAAAGCAGCCTGTTACGCACTGCAAAGACAAGTTGACCGATCTCTGTTAACTCTACAACAAGCAATTGAACTTAATCCTAAGTATAAAGAAGATGCAGCAACTGACCTCGATTTTGATGATATTGCCGACGATGAGCGCTTTAAGCTGTTAGTTGCAGAATAAAATGTCATTTGTCATTTTTCATTTGTCATTTGTCATTTTCCCCCTGCTCCCCCGCTCTTCTGCTCCCCTGCTCCTCTGCTCCCCCACTCCTCTGCTTTCCTGCTCCCCCGTTCTTCTGCTCCCCTGCTCCCCACACCTGGGTTATGTTCGCTAGACATAGCTTTGAGTTTAGATGTAAAAGAATCAGAGCGATCGCTTGTTTCGGGAGTAAATTGCCCGATTGGGGCATGAATAGGAGCAGGTGGGAGCAGTTTTGGCTGTCGTTGATGATGGTTTTGTGATTGGGAAGGCGCTGGGCTTTCTTGTGAAGTTTGCCTCTGGCTGACAGCAGATAATCGCTCAAGGGTTGCCGAAGAGGTAAATTTCCCAGAAAGCGGAGACTTCAAGACAGTTTTATTGTCTCTATCTTCCTGCTTTCCTTCTTCTTCACTCAAAGATGTCTTTGGTTCATAACTTTTCAGTTGGAGAGTCGTTGTATTGCTGTGTTGATAGCCATTGCGAATCTTAGCTGGTGGTAATTGAGGACTCGTCACTTGCTCTAAAGTGGGTTTTCTCTTGGCTGGCGGTAGAGCTGGCGCAGCCGATGAGGTTAAGCTTTGGGGAAATTTGCTACAAATCATCCGTTCAAATTCCATGTTGAAATGATATGTAGCCTGATCCCGGCGCTGCCAAAATACTAAAATTTGCTGCACGGAAACCGCTTTATAACGACCTTGATATAGTGCCTCAATCACTGCCAGGTGTAGCCAATTAAGGGGGTATTGCGTTTGCCAACGCTCAACTAGCTCATTGGCACTATACCCACTGAGATCGAAACTATAGTTAATTAATAAGGCGATCGCCAAGTTGGCAGAGGTGTCTGGAAGTGTTGTTAACATGGGGCTATTAGCTTTAGGCAATAGGTCTAAGATTTGTCACCCATCGCATATTAGCCTAGCGTGCTTTTAACTACATGGTTTATTTTTCCAAGAGTTGTCAGCCGATAGGCAAGTGTTCCCTATTTTACTTGTCAACTTCTAGAATGCAACCCCACATAGACTGATTTAATCGCAGATGTTCGCCCAAGGGCGACTAATGCCTGATAAACCATCGCTGCAACTTCGGCGCGTGTTGCTAAACGTAAAGGTGCAAGCACTTTCGGATCTGGATAGTTGACAACAATTCCCCGTTGTGTGGCAGTGGCAACGGCTGTCCGGGCGTAGTCGGGAATGGTATGATGATCGCTATATATTTCTAAAACATCACGATCAACAGCTGGTAGTCCCAGTCCGTTGACTAGGGAGACAATCACCTGTAGCCGCTGCACACTTTGATCGGGGCGGAAAGTGCAATCGCTAAATCCACCAACAAAGCCACCGCTAGCCGCGATTTGGATAGCGCTATAAGCCCAAAAATCCTTGGGTACATCCGTAAAATCAGGAGATGGGATTTTGGGAAATGGGTTAAAAGCGATCGCCACCATTGTTGCATATTGGGCGCGAGTCATGGGTTTATCTGGCTGGTAGCTACCATTAACAAAAGCATGAGTTAAATCCATGCTCACTAATGCTTGAATAAATGGTTCTGCCCAATGTCCATCTAGTTCGGAAGATGGGAATTGTGTCAAAGCGTGTACTCGATTAGTTGGGAGTAATTCTACCAAGCCCTTGACTAGAGCAGGATTTAATTGATTACCTACGGAAATCAGCTTTTTTGTAGTGGCATTATATAAATCAAATTCACTATGATCCCGAAAAATATTATCACCTGGATCTTCGGTATTACCCAAATCGGGGACTGCATTGCCATTGACTAATAAACCACCTTGGGTATTGTTAGTAATCAGATTTTGACGTAGCACAGGTTGGGCATTGCGAGAAAGTGCGATCGCTGTGCGATTTTCTGATAATTTATTATTGGCGATCGTCGGAACGGCAAAGTCACTAATTGCTATGCCTAAAGGGTTTCTTTGAAATACATTCCGCAGTACTTCTCCCTGGCTATGACCTGCCATCACTAACCCGCTAGCAGTATTTTGCAAAAATATGTTATCTAAAATTGCGGGTTTGGCAGTACCAGTGGTAAACACACCTTCCCGCCCACAGTTGCTCAAAGTATTGTTACTTAAAGTAGGCGTAGCTGATTCAATCCAGATACCAGCACCTTTGGCTGAGGGATTAGTGACAGTTACACCTAAAAGATTGGCATTATCTACCAAGAGCAGCGTAATATTTTGTATACCAAAACTGGGACTTTGATACTCACCACTCCCAGAAATTACAATTCCTGCACCTTTGTTAGCTTCATTACCCACCACTGTCACTCCTCCAGAGACGATCAGTGGAAATACCTCGCCACTAGCGGCGTTGTAAGTCCCCGGCTCCAGATGAATTATCGTCAGGATTTTGGTTACTTTTAAAGCACGGGTGAGGCTTTTAAATGGACTCAACCGTGAACCAGTATTGCTATCATTCCCTGTCATAGGGTTGACATAGAGTGTGACGACGAGGGTAGAGTTCACCATTGATAGTTGAGAGTCAATTGTTTTAATTATGACAATCGTAAATAACACTACTTGTAGCAAACTTTTTCACAGTAGTATCTTTGTGTATAGAAAATATATCCACCTGACTTTTTCTGGCAAGCAGATCGTGTGTACACACAAGTCTGAAATAACTGATTAACTGGGATTTTACCTCACCCTAAACCTCCCTTTATAAAGGCTATCGTGTACACACAAGCCGAATTTCTTCTTAAATTCCAAAGATTACCTACTTAATCGCAGTGATGGTTGAGTGGGGTAAAACTAAAGCTAAAACCTTAGTAAATCAGGTTTCAGGTGAGGTTTTGAGAATTTATGCAATAAATATATTGAATTCGGGTAGTCGTTTATTGAATTCGGGTGGTCGTTTATTGAATTCGGG